>JBBSDY010000295.1:0-5777 GCA_038240245.1 Polyangiales bacterium | reverse complement strand
GTTTCCGGGGGCTCTGCCCGCGCCCCGCCGGAGCAAGTCCGGAAGAGGGCTGATGGTTTCCGGGGGCTCTGCCCGCGCCCCGCCGGAGCAAGTCCGGAAGAGGGCTGATGGTTTCCGGGGGCTCTGCCCGCGCCCCGCCGGAGCAAGTCCGGAACGGGGCGCTTAGCGAGTGCATGGGCACTTCGCTCGACGCCGGGGGAAGCGTGACTGGTACTTGACTGCTCAACTATCGGCGTTAGGCTGGGGATCCTTTTACAGGAGGTTCCCATGTCTGTTTTGCACGAGTTTTTGGGCATCCGCCGCGCTGTGGCGCTCTGGGAAAGCCGCGCCGATACGCAGCTCGGGGCGCTTCACGGGTTGGGGCTTTCGGATTTCGCGGTCTTGCACCACCTCGCCGAGGCATCGGGGGGCAAGCTGCGCCGCGTCGATCTTGCTCGGCAGGTCGCGCTCACCCCCTCCGGCGTAACGCGCCTCCTCGCTCCTCTCGAGCGACGGGGCATCGTTGCGCGTGAAGAGAGCGGGCACGACGCGCGGGCCACCTATGCGGTTCTCACGCGCAGCGGCAAGGTGCTGGTCAAGGACGCCAGCGCCACCGCTCAGGCGATTGCCGAGTCCATCCTCGGCTCACTCGGTGATCGCGATCGTGCCGCATTCGCCAAGCTCACTGCGCTTTGACGGTCCCTGACGCGCATCTTGGAGGAACGCCAGTGACGCCCGCAGGCGCCAGGGGAGTATCGAAAAAACAAGATCTCTCCGATCCTGGCGCTGCCGTGGCGGCCCTGGCGGTTCGAGCCCGCGGCCGTTTAGTGATGCGGTAGGTGCTGCTCGTTTTCTTCGAGCTCGTGCTCGACTGCCTTCTTGTGCTCGCGCGCCAGGCTTTGGCTTTCGTCGATGAAGTAAAAACCGATGCGCAGAAAGGCAGCGAGCACCGCGACCAAAATCGAGGACAAGAACCAGCGTAGAACCCAAGACAGAGCTCCCCACTGGTGCGGAATCTCGATTCCGTACGTCCCGGTCAGCGGTACGAGCACGAAGGCGATCCAGTGGGATGCGCAGTAGGGACACGACACCAGATAGCCGAGCCAGGTTTCGCGACCGCCGCACCTGTCGCGTAGCGGAGCAAAGATGCGCTCGCGCGCCACCGTGTGCGCCATGCCCATCACAACCAGCGAAAGCATGAGAATCTTCAACACGAACATGGCTCGTCCTCGTCGCTCTCGTTTGCCAGGCAAGAAAGACTCCAGGCAAGTCCGACAAAAGACCGAGCATCACGGAAAGTGAATCTCGGGCACGAGCACGAAGTAAACGAGCACGAGAATGACCAGCATCAAAAGGCTCGTCACCACGTACGTCGAGGTGGCCGAGCGGCTGCGGCTCCAGCCGTCGCCATAAAAGCGACCGCGCGAGCGCTCGCGGATGCGGCGCTGGACACCGGTCAAGAGATCGACGTCGGGGGTTCGGGTGAGCTTGGCGCTGCGCAGCATGGACCGAACGCTTTGCTGCTCGGCTTCGTCGCCAGCCTTGGGGTCGTGCTCGTCCTGCTCGGTCATCCGATCTTCTCCCCGATGGCGATCTCCACCGCTTGTTTGAGCTGTAGGCGGGCGCGGTGAATTCTGCTCTTCACCGTGCCATCGGCAAGCCCCGTGATCTCGGCGATCTCGTCATAGCTCATGTCTTCGACGTCGCGCAGAATCAAGACCTCACGAAACTCGGGCTCGAGCTCACCGATGGATCTCTCGACGATCGCCTCGAGCTGCATTCCACTGTACAGCTCGTCGGGGCGGGCGATGACTGCCATGGTCGAACCCTTGGCGCGGTGCAACGGCACCTCGTCGGCGACGCCATCGAAGTGATCTTGCGAGTCGGCTTTGCGGCGCGCCAGGTACTTGGTGCGGTTCTTGGAGAGGTTGACCGCGATGCGGAAGATCCAGGTCGAGAGCTTGGATTCGCCGCGAAACCCACCCACCGCCTTGAAGACCTGTACGAAGACCTCTTGGGCCAGGTCTTCGGCCTCGTCGCGTCGCCCGATGAGGCGCAGTAGCAGACCGAAGACGCGGCGCTCGTAGAGCTTCACCAGCTCGTTGAAGGCTCGCTCGTCGCGGGCCCTGAGCCGCTCGATGAAGCGAGCTTCGCTCGCGTCGTCGGTCATGCGGGTCCCGTCAACCCGAAGGCGCACGACGGCTGCAGAGGCGGCACTTCGCAATGGACACCCGCGCGACCGCGACTGTTCCCGAAGGAAATGTTCTGACAGTGCGACATGGGCCTACACGACGTCGCTACTCATGCTCGCGCGCTATCACCTTGGTGCGCAGGTTGCGCGCGCCGGTCTGGCCGGGAGGCGGGCTATCGCTCTCCAGGATGCGAGCCTCGTAAGAAATGATCCGATCCTCGGTACGACCGGTGCGGGTGTTGTATTTGAAGATCCATTCCTTGAGCGGTGGCCAGTTGATGCTGTTGTCGGGAATGCGGTTCGTGTAGTCGCACCAGAACTCGTTTTGGTCCATGTAGCCGGGGATGCGCTCGACCGGTAGCGTAGAAACGCGACTCGCCTGTTGATTGAATGGATCGACGTGCCTGCCGTCGAACGTGACGGCATCGATGTAGAGCATTCGTTCGCCGGTCGGCGCATCGGGGGTGAACATGCTCCACCCTTGAAAGAGGCGTGGATAGACCACCATGTCTATCATCCACGTTGCCTGCCCACGCTTGAGCACCTTCGGAACGATCTTGTTTTCCATCAAGACCTGGCTGGCGACTGCGATCATCACGACCACCACGGCAATCTCACGCAGCCACACACACATCGCCGAAAACCAGCTCCGCGCGCGCGAGACCCCCTCGGGAAAGCCCTCGTCGAGAGCACCGAGGGGGGCAAGACCCAGGCACTGGCTGACCCGCTCACGATGGGATTCGAGACGGGCGAGAAAAAATCGCAGCAGCGACCGGACGCCGGGCAGTCGCGCCATGATCGACAGCGGAAGTCCCGCGGGAAGCGCGGCCAGCGATTCGGCGAGCGCATCGACGCCGGATGCGCTGTGGCCGGTGACCGCCTGCCTGACTTCGTACCCCGCGGGCGCGGCGCCGCCTTCGTCGAGCGATGCAAAGCGAAGTAGGCCCAACACGTCGAGACGAACCAGAATGCGAGCCCAGGCGGTGCAGACACCGGACCGGTCGTCGAAGTAGACGGTGCGCGCGCGGGCCAGACCGGGGCCGAAGCGACGCCGCAAGATGTCCCAGTCAGCGGCCGCAAGAAGAAGCGGAAAGAAGCCGATCATATTGAACGAGAACATGCCCACGTTCAAAAGTGCGGCGAAGGCCAGGTGCATTCCCGGCAAGAGCAAAATGGCCGCGCGCCGCGTGAAGCCCCGACTCACCGGGCTCAAGATGAAAATGGGTGCAGTGGCCTCGAGAAAGAGGGTGGTGAACGTCATGAAGCGCGACATGGCGAACGTCACGTGGTCACGGATCAGATAGCCCAGCCACGTCACCATCCGTTCTTGATAAAGGACGTAGTGGACGGCCGTTCCCCGGTGCCACGTTTGCCCCGTCTTGCTCATGGCGTTGAAGTAATAAATGACGGACAGCTCGAGGAGAATTGCCAGCACGACCATCGAGGTCACCGGCGTGGTGTTGCGCGGCAACGCGCTCCGATCGTTGAGATCGTCGATGCTGCGCTCGCGGCGCTGGCGAAGGCTCGCGCGCACGGCATCGACCGAGAAACGGTCGCCCATGGGCAAGAATAGAGTCCAGACGCAGAGAATGTTGAGGACGACGTCGCCACCATTTTCCAGAAAAACGCAGCGACTGTGGAGGCTGACGATGCCCGCGAAGCTGAGGATGTGAGCGAGCTTGGTCTTGTAGCCAACGAGAAAACAAAAAAAGGCGATCCCACAAAGAGCGAAGAGTACGGCGGCCTCGCCCGTCCACGACGCCGGAAAGAACAGCGAGAACATTTGCGGCGCTGCCGGGCGCCATAGGTGGGTGTGGTTCGGCAGCAGTCCGTCGTTGGTGTACCAGGTCGAGAGTCCAGGTACCCGCCGCAAGAGATCGTAGACGAGCAAGCAGCCAATCCAGATCCGCGTCAGCCCTAGGCTCCGGCGGTCGAACGTGAAGTAGCCGCCCGCAATGCGCGGATAGCGTTTTTTCAGTCTGGCGACGACGCCAACACGCGCGGGTGGCATCCCTTCCATGTCCGGTGATTTAGCAGACGGGTTGCGATAAAGTCACGCTCAGGATGGCTAGAACCCATACGAGCAGCCGAGGCCGAGCGTCGGACCGCCGCTCGCCGCGACGCGCGCCTGGTAACCCGCGAGCGCGCTCAACGTGAATCCGGCGCCCAGGGCCAAGCGCGCCTCGGTGAGCAGACGCACCCCAAACTTGTTCTGGCTGGCCTCGGTCACGCGTACCGCATCGGTTACCTCGACGATGGGCGAAATGACCAGATTCGGCCGCGCGGCGATGTCCACGCGACTGTAGACACGCGAGCCGAACCCCTGAATGCTCTCGAAGCCGAGCGTCAGCTTCGACCCGTAGGGATCGCCGATGAGCACGGCGCCACCGGTTCCGACTGCAAACCCGCTGGCCGTCACGCTCGTCAAGAACTCGCCCTCTACATGCCAGATGTCTCCCAGGCGCAGACGAATGCTCGGCGCGCCATAGTTGAGACCGAGGTCGGGCTTGGTCGCGTCGGAGCTCGGATTGGGGCCCCGGACCACCCCGGCGCGGATGCCGAATTCGGCCACCGTGCGAAGGGGCCGATACGTGTAGCTGGCTTCGGCGCGCCAGTAGCGATCGGCGACCTCGCGGCCCCCATCGACGCTGCGTTGCCCGAATGCCACATACTCGGTGGACGTGCTCACCACCGAGCGGCGGTTGTCGAGACGAGCGGCGAGCGCGCGCTCACGCGCGTCTTCGAGATCGCCGGGCACCTCGACCTCTTGCATTTCTTCGCGTGAGGCAAAGACCGTCTTGCGGCCGCCTGCGACCGGCTCGAGCTCGACCGTATATTCGATGGAAGGCGATCGAACGTCGCCGCCGGGGATCAACGCAATGTAGGGTCCCTGCGCAGCGCGTAGAAAACGAACCTCGTGCACGTCCGATGCGCCAGCGATCCGATAGACGACGATGGCACTGCGCACCATCTCGGGGTGGTCGATGGCCGCGAGGATCGTGAGGTCCTGACCGGCTGTGGCCACGGACACCGGGGCATGGTGGAGCGCGGGATCGGCGCTCGGTGCCGCCTGAGCCAACGACCTCGTCGGCGCCGAGCAGAGCGTCATTGCGGCCAGGCCAATTGCCACGAGCGTTCGCGTTACCATGTGTAGCTCACTCCTGCGCCGGCGCCGGGGCCGGCATGCTGAATGGTTCGGCCCTCGTACGAGCCGCGCAAAGCGAGCGTGCAGCTCGGCACGATGCGGTATCCGACCTGGAGCATCGCCCGCGCGCCGATGTCTCCCTCGATCAGCGCCGTGCTCGACCCGCTCGATGCGGTCTGCGTCGATCCGCCGGGGGGACTTCCGGCTGGCTGGTTGGTGACTTCGGTTCGAATGACGATGGGCACGCGGGCGATGGTGTTCCATTGCAGCTCGGCGATCCCTTTGAGACCGATGCCTCCCAGAATCTCTCCCCCCAGCAGAAGGTTGGTCTTCTGGTCGTTGCCGAGCCGGAGAAAAAACTGTCCGCCGCCGTCGACGCCTTCGTCGGTGAGCCCGAGCACGACGCGGCCGATGAGCCCCACGAAGCTGCTGGTTCCAAACTCGCCCTCCAGATAGCCGTAG
>JBBSDY010000294.1:0-5779 GCA_038240245.1 Polyangiales bacterium | reverse complement strand
TGCACGTCGAGGTCGAAGCGCACGTGTTCCCCGATCGCCGCACAGTGCCACGCGCTGCCGTGGGTGCGCCGGCGGCGGTGTGAGCGTGACGGACTTGACGCGCAACGCCAACCAGGCGACCTGTGAGCCGTAGCGCCGCGCGTCTGCCCCCTTGTCGAACGGGGGAAGATAAGCTTACGGTAGGTCACCGCTCCTTTCGTTGCTCCTGGTCGATCTGGAAAGAGAGAAGATGCGACAGAAAAGCCGTCGCGGAACCGATAAGGTGATCCACGTTGTTTTCGGCCCGGGCGGCGGACGGGTCGAGCCACGAGCCGATCGGCTGGACGAGAAGGCAAGCGCGGCAGCGGCCGAGCTGCCCGACGCGCGTGAGCCGATCACCGATCTCTTCTCGGGCACCGAAGTTTCGCGGCTGCTCGGGTTGTCGGCCGCCCGTCTGCGCACGCTCGACCGCGCGGGCATCGTCTCACCCAGCGGCCGCCGACGCGGGCGCCGGGCCTACACATTTTCCGATCTCATCGCACTGCGCACCGCCCAGGGCTTGCTCGCACGCAAGGTTCGACTGCGCGACGTGACGCGCGCCGTGGCGGCACTGCAACGCTCGCTGCCCAAGGTCACCCGCCCCCTCGCCGAGCTGCGCGTGGTCTCCGACGGCCAGCGGGTCGTCGTTCGATCGCAAGAGGGCAGCTACGAGCCGCTCACCGGCCAGATGGTGCTCGACCTCGAGATCAAGAGCCTGCGCGACGACGTCGTGCGCGTGTTGCGCCCCGCCGCTGGCAAGGAGCGCTCCAAGACGGCCTACAGCCTGTATGTTCGCGCGAGCCAGCTCGACGAAGATCCCACCACCATGAAAGAGGCCGAGACGCTCTACCGCCAGGCGCTCGAGCTCGACCCGTGGCTGGCCATCGCTTACACGAACCTCGGCAACATTTGTTTTCGCAAGGGCGAGGAAGCCGACGCCGAAAAGCTCTACCATCGCGCGCTCGAGATCGACGTGAAACAGCCCGAGGCGCAGTACAACCTCGGTTACATCATGCTCGAGCGGGGCAAGGCCGTCGACGCCGTCCCCTACTTCCTCTGCGCCATCGACGCCGATCCGCGCTTCGCCGACGCTTACTTCAATCTCGCCATGGCCTACGAAGGCATCGGTGACGCCGCCAAGGCGCGCCCCTGCTGGAAGCACTATCTCGAGCTCGAGCCCGCCGGAACATGGGCCGAGATCGCCCGCAAGCACCTGTAGCCTACAGCCGGCGATGGCGTAGCGACGGAAGGTTGGCGCGAACGCCGTCGAGGTAGCTTCGCGAAAGGGTGGCGGTGACGAACCCCTCCCCTTCTCCCTGTTGCGCAATGACATCGCCCCAGGGATCGACGATGAGGCTCTTGCCGTACGTTCGCCGCCCGCGCGGATGGGTTCCCCACTGTGCAGCGGCGATGACGTAGGCCTGCGATTCGATGGCGCGGGCGCGCAGGAGCACGTGCCAGTGATCTTTTCCCGTGGCGAGCGTGAATGCAGCGGGCACCACGATGACATCTGCGCCGCGGTCGACGAGCTGCCGGTAGAGCTCGGGAAAACGAAGGTCGTAGCAGACCGACAGTCCGAGCTGAAAACCGAGAACGGGCAAGACGATCGGCTCGCCCCCCGGGGTCGTGCTGGCCGACTCGCGGTAGTGCTGTCCGTCGCCGACCTCGACGTCGAAGAGGTGCACCTTGCGATAGCGCGCGGCAACGGTGCCGTCGGGAGCGAAGACCGCGCAGGTGTTGTAAGGCCTCTCGCGATCGCCCGACCGCTCGGGCATGCCTCCGGCGACGACGTATGCGCCTGCGCCGCGAGCGGCTTCGGAAATGGCGCGCACGATGGGACCGCCCGGCTTTTCGTCGAGCGACTCGGCGATCGCGCGCTTTTCTTCATCGCCCCCGCCCATGAAAGCAAAATTCTCAGGGAGCACGACAAGCCTGGCGCCGGCAGCGCTGGCCTCGGCGATGAGGGCGACGGCGCGCGACAAGTTCTTCTCGAGGTCGTCCTGGCTGGAGAGTTGAACGGCGGCAACGCGTAGATCGGCCATGGCCAGGCGATATAGCATCCGACCGGAGAGCCCCCAAGGACATGTTCTGCCGCGACGAAGCCCTCGACCCTATAGTGCCATGGTGATCGGCTCGTACCCCACGCCCGTCCAGCATCTGACCGATCTATCGACCCCGCGCACCCAGCTCTGGGTGAAGCGAGACGACGCGACGGGAGACATCTATGGCGGCAACAAGGTCAGGCGGCTCGAGCACATCCTCGAGAAGGCGCGCGACCGCGGCGCGCGGCGCCTCTTGACGATCGGCGCCGCTGGCAGCCACCAAGTGCTCGCATGCAGCGTCTATGGACGCCGCGCTGGATTCGAGGTCGCCGCCGTCCTCACGCCTCAACCTCGCACCGATCACGCGGTGAATAACCTTCGCATGGCCATCGGTCAGGGGCTCGAGGCCCGTCCGGTGGGCAGCCTGGCCAGCGCGCCGTTCGTGATCGCCCGCGCTCTTCGGCGCGGCGACTTTCTCATTGGTCCCGGAGGGTCGTCGGTGATCGGAACGACCGGCTACATCGATGCCATCGCCGAGCTACAGCAGCAGATAGCGAGCGGCGAGCTGCCCGCGCCCGATGCGATCGTCGTCGCGCTGGGATCGGCCGGGACCACCGCCGGGATCCTGGCCGGCTGTGTGGGCCTCGGCTTGCCGGCCAGGGTCATCGCGGTGCGCATCGTGCCCGCCCTGTGGATGGGCAAGGCGCGCGTCGCGTGGCTCGCCCGCCGTGCCGGACGATCGCGCCAGCTCGAGGTCGGATTCCGGTCGCTCTGGCGTACCCTCGAGGTCGAGCGCGGGTACCTGGGCGCCGGGTATGGTCGGCCCACCGACGAAGGCGCGAGCGCCACCGACATGGCAGCGCGCTCGGGGCTGCGCCTGGATCCGACATACACGGGCAAGGCGTTCGCCGCAGCGCTGCGCGTGGTCGACAGCGGGAGATTCAAGAACGTTCTTTACTGGCACACGTTGTCGGGCGCTTCGCCCGCGTCTCTGCTGGCGCAAGCGCCCACCGAGCTCAGTCCCCGCCTCGATCGCCTGTACATCGACTGACTGGCGGACGGCGAGCGGCTGCCTGCTCGGCCACGAAATCGCGCAGAGCTTCGAACCAGACGAGCTTGTGTGAAAAGCCGGGGAAGCTGGCATTCAGGCCGCTCGGGTTGGGCACCACGAAGACCCGCGCGCCGGCGATCACCTCGGGCTTGGGGCCCGCGCCGCCGCTCTTCTTCAGTCCGAAAAAGGTCTGGTAGAGACTGAGCCCGACGAACGCCACCACCCGCGGGCGCATGCGCGCGATCTTGCGCGCGAGGGCAAGCCGACCGAGCTCCATCTCGCGGGCCGTGAGATCGGCCGCCGACCGGGTCGGCCGGGGACACAGGTTGGTGAGCGCAATGCCGAGCTCTGCCAGGCGCTGGTCGTCCTGGGCGGTGAGCGGCTCTTCGATCAACCCCGCTGCAAAGAGCAGCTTCCAGAAGGGGTTTCCCGGCGACGCAAAATGGTGGCCCACCAGACCCGATCGCGGGCTCGGATTGATCCCGATCAGCAAGAGCCGCGGCCTGTCCGCGCGAACATCGCGAAGGCCCGTCAGTCCAACCAGTCCTTCTTGGCGATCTTCTCGGGGATGTAGACGTCGGTGACGAAGCTGATGTCCTTGTTGGACAGGGCCTCGATTTCCATCTTGAAACCCGCGGTCAGCAGATCGCTGATCTCTTCTTGCCAGTGCTTGGCCTCGAACCAAGGGTAGGCCAGCATCTGTTTGGCGCGGGTGATGTCTTCTTTCTCGAGATCGATCTTGACGTCGTCGGAGAGCTTGAACTTCTTGAAGTCGCGCGTGCGCAGGCCCAAAAAGCGCGCCTTGGGAACGGCCATGCGCATCGATTCGTAGGCGAGGCTGATCGAGCCCTGCTTGACGACGCTGTAGATGTAAAGACCCCACGGGTCGTTGTCGACCAGCACGTAGAGCGGGATCTTGAGCTCGTTGGCCATGCGCTGCATCAAGCGTCGTACGCCGCGCGTGGCCTGCCCGTTTCCGGTCACCAGCATGCACTTGTGCTTCTTCCAGAATTTGTCCTCGTTGAGGCGGTGCCACACGGCCTCTTTCTCGACGAGCAAGACGTACTGGGCCTCGCTCTTCTTGAACTCGATGACGTAGTCCTCGGTGATGCTGGGAATGCTCCACCCGCCCGATCCCATGCGGCCAAGATCGATCTCGTCGCCAGCGTCGATGATGACCATCGGCCCCACCATGCTGCCGCGCTTGGCGGCAAAAAGATGCAGCTCTTCGCGCAGCGCATCGAGACTCACCTCGAGGTCCTCGATGACGGGATCGCTCTCCACCTGATCGTCGAAGGTGTTCTCTTTGTGACCCTTGATGGTGTGCTTGGTCATGTAGAAAAGATCGCGGATGCTCGTCGTCTTGCCGCTTTCGAGCAGATCCTTGCACGCGCCGGCGACCAGGAACGTCTGCATGAATTTCTTGGCCATCGAGACATTGAAAAACTCGCGCGACTGCGTCTTGTCGCCGAGCTCGATGAGGCGGTGCTTCGCGCTGAACGAGACGTTGGACAGCGCCCGGATGGGGATTTCGACCGCGGGGTTTTCCTTGCGCTTGACGGTGCGAATCGTCTCCGACGCAAGTTTTTCGATTTTGCCGAGTGTCTTTTTGGCCCGCTCGGCGCGCGCCTTCTCGTGGGATTTCGGGGTTGCCATGGTCGGGAATGCCTTTTTATTCGAGCAGGCTCAGTTGCTCGCCCTTCTTGCCCCGCGGCGCTTTTTTGGTGGGGCCGGCGGGCGGTGGGGGCGCCTTTTCGTTTTTGACGGCTTTCGGCTGCTGCCCGTTGGTATCGCCCTCGGCGGCCGCGGGCACGGGGGCCGGCGCGCCGTTCGTTCCCCCTTCGCCGCCGGGCTTGGAGGCCTCTTCTTCGGCGATCTCGGCGATGTTCACGAAGCTCGGAAGGGCTTTGAAAAAGCTCTTCTCGATGTCCTCCCTGTTCTGGCCGGTGATCTTGCCCAGGCTCTGCCCGAGCTCGGGGATGTAGCGCTCGAAGAGGCTCTTGCGCTTGCCCTCGCTCTCGGCACGCGCCCGAGCCCGGAGCGCCTGGGCGAGCTTGCGACCGCATTCCTGGAGCGCGAGCGTGATCTCGCGCAGAAGCTCGGGATAATGGGCGACCGCCTCTTTGGCCTCGCTGGTGAACGGCACCCAGACGCTGGCCAGGTGGATGAAGATCGCCATGGGCCCGATGGGCAGCGATCCACGCGGCTGGGCGAGGCCGTAGTTCTTCCAGTGCAGCTCGTAGACGGCCTCGCTGATGGCGCAAGCCTTGGGCTGGTATTGCAGCGGAACGCGGTTGGCGAAACGCATGACCTCGGCGGGCTCGTCGAGCGGCAAGTCGCCGCCGTAGGCGATGCCGCATTCGACCACGAAGGGATTGCCGCGGTAGACCGCGGGCGGCCGGGTCGTTGAGAAATAGTCACCGCCTACGAAGCGACGCTTGAGACCCGCCACGATGAGCTCTTCGCCGATGGGCACGATGCACGTGGCCGGCGGAGCCATCACCTTGACCTCGGCGAGCGCCTTGTGGATGCGCTCGACCTCTTCGCCCGACAGATCGGGCGCCTTTTTGGTGGCCTTGACGTGGGCCTTGTCGCAGACGCTCTGCGCCAGGGCGGGCGAGACGCGCGAGAAGCTGTCGACCAGGGCCGCCTTGACCGTCATCTTCTG
>JBBSDY010000293.1:0-5787 GCA_038240245.1 Polyangiales bacterium | reverse complement strand
TTCGGTCTATCTCGTTTCGATGCGCTGGGTGTGTACCGCGAGACCGACGACGGCGGCGTTCCCATCGATGCCCGGGGCGTGATCGATGGCCTCGCGGATGCGTCGTTCGACGGCTCCCCGGGGCTCGTGCAGCGTCTTCGCAGCGAGCCCAAGGTCGGTCGTTGCATGTCGACGCACCTCGTACGATTCGCGCTAGGACGCGGCGAGACCGAGAGCGACACTTGCATCATCGCCCAGCTCGGTGCCGTTTTGCAGAAAGGGGGCGACTACCGGTCGCTCGTCCGCGCGCTGGTCGGCTCCGAGTCCTTTCGCTACCGCCTGGCGGCCGATTCCAACCAACGAGCTGCTCCGTGAGCCCGATCCGCATGAATCGCCGAACCCTGCTGCGTGGCGCGGGCATCGCCGTCGCGTTGCCCACGCTGGACGCCATGCTCGACGACCGGGGATGGCTCCATCAAACCGCCCGGGCACAGGCGCGCAAGGCGCCGATCCGCCTGGTCACCTTCTTCATTCCCAACGGTGTTCCCATGGGCGACTGGGTCCCCACGACGACGGGGACGGGTTTTGCTTTCGGCCGCGCGATCGTGCCGCTCGCGCCCTTCCGTGAAGACATCAACGTCCTGTCGGGCATCGATCTCGAGGTCCATGGCGCAGGAGGCGGGCACGAATGGGGCACCTCTGGATTCGCCACGTGCATGAACAACTCTCCGAGCGGCGCCGGTGGACCCTCCATGGAGCAGATCGCCGCGCAGCACCTCGGGGACGCGACCAAGTTCCGATCGCTCGTGGTCTCGGACAACACCGTTCCACCCAACTACGATACCAACCTTTCGTACATCTCCTACAGCGCGGCCAGCACGCCGGTGCCGCCCATTCGAGACCCGCGCGTGCTGTTCGACAAGGTCTTCAAGGGCATGACCCAGGGGCCGGCTCCCGATCCATCGGACCTCGTGGCTCGCCGTCGCAGTGTGCTCGACTTCGTCAAGGGCGATCTCGGTCGCCTCGATCGCGTGCTCGGGACGAGCGATCGACAAAGGCTGGACGCCCATCTCTCTGGTGTGCGCGAGCTCGAACGTCAGCTCGACCTCATGTCGTCCGGCGCTGCGGGGCCCACCTGTGCCGCGCCCGCCGAGCCCACGGTCAACGGCGCGAAGTACAGCGACGAGGGCGAGCTGCTGTTGCTCGACATGACCGCCCTGGCGCTCAAGTGCGATCTCACCCGCTATGCGAGCTTCATGGTTGCGTTCGGCGGCGCATCGGCCGGACCGGCGCCCGACCAGCACGCGCTCACGCATGCTCGCGACATCGAGAAGATGGTGCCCATCACCCAGCGACAGGTGACGTTCTTCGCTCATCTACTCGCGAGCCTCAAGGACGACACCGCGCGCGAGGGAGACGGCACCGTGCTCGATAATTCTCTCTTGTACCTGGGCTCTGAAATGAGCGACGGCGCCGCGCACACCAACGACAACTTGCCCATCGTCCTCGCTGGCAAGGGCGGCGGCCAGGTGCGAACCGGTCGCCACATCGCCTACCCGACCAAGACGCTCATGTCGAAGATGATGCTCGCCATGCTCAAGTTGGGAGGCGTGCCCGTCGACGAGTTCGCGGCAATGCGCGAGCCGCTGGGCGGCCTGACGGCCTGACAGAGCGCTCGCACCGTTCCGCAGACTTTCCACCGCGGTGAGCCAACGCGGTTGTTTCTGTGTGATAGCATTTGTGATGTGAAAGCCCGAGGGGTGACGGCATCGACCCTGATCGCTGCGCCGGTTGGGCGGGCTTTGCTGGCGATGGCGGCCCTGACGGGCTGTACGGCCTACGATGATTCGCTGGTGGACCCGGGCTCGAACGCCGAGACGGGCGGTTCATCAGCGCTAGGTGGTCGCGCAGGAGCGGGTGTAGCAGGTGGTACGACCACGGGATCGGGAGGAGTGGCAACGACCGATGGATCGACGGCGATGGGCGGCGATTCGACGGATGCTGCTGCATCGTCATTCGTCGACGTGCCGACCTCGATGAACGACGAGACGAGGTCCCGCGACGCTGCGCCTGGGCCCGACGAATCCTCCGACGGCGCGTCGTCGCTGCAGCCCATTCTTCATTACAAGTTCGACGAAACGTCGGGCAATGTGGTGAATGATTCGTCGGGCAACGCGCGAACGGGCACCGTCATCGGCACGCACACCTGGGTGACGGGGCGTGTCGGCAATGCCATGACGTTCGATGGAGCGAGCGCATTCGTCGTGCTTCCCATCGGCATCGTCAGCTCGCTCACCGAGATGACGATTGCAACCTGGGTACAGTTCGACGCCAACAAGGTCTGGCAACGCATCGTCGACTTCGGCAACAACACCACCGTCTACATGTTCCTCACGCCGACCAGCATGGCGGGCACGGTGCAGCTCGCCATCACCACGACCAGCAACCCGGGCCAGCAGCTCCTCAACGGAACGGGCGCGCTCCCCCTGGCAACGTGGAAGCACATCGCCGTCGTGCTCGACGGCAAGAATGCGTCACTCTATGTGGACGGAGCGCTCGATAGCACCAGCGCCGTGACCACGCGGCCCGCCGATCTGGGCACGACGGCCAACAACTGGCTTGGCCGATCGCAGTATGCGCAGGATCCGTATTTCAAGGGCCAGCTCGACGATTTCCGACTCTACGACCGCGCGCTCACCGCCGAGCAGATCGCGGCCATCGCGAATCCGTGACGGCACTTATCCGCGCGCCCCTTTTATCGCCGCCGGAGCCATGCGTTTCGCTCCCAATTGCTGTGGGCTTAGTTGGCAGCGCATGCGTCTCGCACCGCCGATATGAACGGGCCCCACTCGAAAGGCTTTCGCACCGACGGCGTCGTGCCGATGTTGAGACCCGGGTACAGCGAGCTCATCACGAGCCGTGGAATGCCCGCCCATCTTTGATCGAGAGACAGCGCGTCGAGCAACGCCCACCCGTTCATGATCGGCATGACCAGGTCGAGCAAAACGAGCGAGGGTTTGGCCGACCCCTCCTCCAGAACTGCCAGAGCCTCGGCCCCGTTGCGGGCGCCGATGGTCGCATAGCCTTCGCACTCCAGCATTCCGCGGACCGTTTCGCGAATATCGTCGTCATCATCAACGACCAGCACAGTAGCCATGGCGTCTCGACCCTGAAGACAAGATTAGCGATCCCCGTGAGGGGCGATGTGGGCCTTTGGGAGGTCATCCATGCATGCCCGGAGCGCCGCCTCGATCTCGGTTGCATTTTGACATGCCAGGATGTGGACCGACGCTCGCTCCAGAGGTTTTACGTGAACGGCAGCAAGTGACTGTTTGAGCTCTGGAATCGCCCGAGGGCTCACGCTGAGCGCGTCGACGCCAATCGCCACCAGAAAAGCGGCGAGATCGGGCCGCGCGGCCATCTCGCCGCAAACGCAGACCTCTTTTCCCTCGGAATGGACGGCGGAAATCGTTCGCTGGAGCATGCGCAAAATGGCCGGGTGGTAAGCGTCTCGCGGCGAGGTCATTCGCGAGTCTTCGCGGTCGACGACGAGAGCGTACTGAATGAGGTCGTTGGTACCGATCGAAAGGAAGTCGACCGCGGCTGCGAGATCGGCCGCCAGCTCCACCGCAGCGGGGACCTCGATCATGGCGCCTAGCTGGGGCTGGCGCTGGGCCACGACCCCCGACAGCTCTCCTATCGCGCTTTCGATCATGAGCCTGATGCGCGATACGTCGTCGAGCGAGCTCACCATGGGAATCAGGATCCTGAGCGGCCGATCACCCGCGGCGATTGCAAACGCCTGCACTTGATCACGCAGGAGGTGCGGGTAGTCATAAAGGACACGGATGGATCGGTAGCCGTGGAAGGCGCTTGCGGACGCTCCGACGCCGGTCGTCGGGACGAATTTGTCACCGGCCAGGTCGAGGAGTCGAAAAGTGATCGGCCCGCCGGGAAATGAATCGTATGCCTTTCGGTAAATCTCGACCTGTTCATCCCGCGTGGGAAATCCCTCGCGCACGATGAAAGGAAATTCGGTGCGATAAAGGCCGATGCCGTCTGCACGGTTCTCCTTGGCAAGCGCGATGTCGACACCGAGTGCGACATTGGCCTGTAGGCGGATTCGCACGCCGTCCGCCGTCTCTGGCGGGTGCTCACGATAGCGGATGAACTCGGTGCGTCGGCGCTCGACGTCCTGCGCTTGCTGTTGGTACTCGGCGAGACTCTCGGGGCTCGGCCTGACGACCACGCGCCCCGTCGTGCCGTCGACGATCACCGCATCGCCCGCGAGGACCGACCGCATCACGTCCGGTGCACCCGTTACCGCGGGCACGCCCAGCGAGCGTGCGAGCAGCGCACCATGCGACGTGGCACTTCCTGTCTCTGCCACGATGCCGGCCGCCCCGCGGGTCTTGATTTCCATGACCAGCGAGGGTGCGATGCGCGGACTCAAAACCACTTGCGCCAGGAGGGGGCTCTGCGATTTCGACACCATGAGGTGTCCGAGGATGCGGCTGCAAAGGTCCTCGAGGTCTTCGACGCGCTCCTGAATGTAGGGATCGCGCACGCCACGGAGGCGACCCTCGAATTCGTCGATGGCCGCCTCGATGGCCCCCGCCGCCGTCTTGCCCCGGTCGACGCCCTCCTCGACGCGGGAGAGCAAGACCGGATCGTTGAGAAGCATGAGATGGGAGCTGAAGATCAGGGCCTGGTCCTCGCCCAGATCGCTCGTGGCAGCCGCCTGGAGCTTGCCAATATCATTCCGTGCTTTTTCGAATCCGTCGCGTACGCGCTGGCGCTCTGGCTCCTTGCCCAGAAACGATACGTCGCGACGGGCAAGCTCTCGTGGGAAGGCACGTCGAAAGACGGCAGCACCGATGGCGATCCCGGGCGATGCCGGCGTGCCTTGAAGGACGAGCTCGCCCGGAGGCTCACCGGCGTCGGTGTGGACGCCCGCATATCGTTCTGCGGCATCTTCGTTGTCGACAGCCTCGATGAAGCGGGCGCTCTCGACGACTCCGACCATGTGAGCAGCAATGGCGCAGAGCGTTCGCTCCTGCTCGGCGGAGAACGAATGCGCGGGCGCGTGGGCGACGATGGCGCCGAGCGGGCGTCCACGTAGGACCATCGGCACTGCCAGGAGCGAATCAGGCGGCGCCTCGGCACGTGCGGGGCGCATTTGGTCGAGCGCCTCCTTCGCGACGGCGCGCGCCGCACTCTTCAACACTTCGCCCTGCGCGAGATGGCCAAAGCCGGATCGCAAATGGAGGCCCGGCGAGTCAGATTCCTTGAGAAAGATCGAGCACGAATCGGCATCTACCTCGGCCGCGATCGTCTTGCTCGCCGCATCGAGGACCTGTACGGGCACGTGGCTCTCCACGACCCGGGAGAGTCTCTCGAGAATGGTCGTCATGGGCCGCCCGGGGCGAGCTAGGGGGCAGCCGGAACGCCGGAGACGTATTCTTGCAACGCTCGGATCTCGTGCTCGTGGCTGCGATGGGTCCAATGGACGAGGTCGCCCATCGAGATCATGCCCACGACGATCTCGTCCTGCAACACGGGCAAGTGGCGGCAACGTCGCTCAATCATGAGCGCCATCGCGTCTTCAGGAGTGGCGTCGATCGACACGAACGCGATCTCGTGCGTCATCACGTCGGCGACGTTCGTCGCCGCCGGATCGCGGCGCTCGAGGGCGACGCGTCTCATGATGTCTCGCTCCGAGAGGATTCCTATCGGCTTGTCGTTGTCGTCATTGACGACCAATGCGCCGATATGGTTATGGCACATGGTGCCGATTGCCTCGATGAC
>JBBSDY010000292.1:0-5802 GCA_038240245.1 Polyangiales bacterium | reverse complement strand
TTCTTTTACTCTTAGTCTCTCGTGGGATGTTGGGCCCTTTGCGTGGGGGGTGGGGGCTCTGGGGCCCGATAGGATTAGCAACTGTGCCTGGCTACGACTAGCCACTCCCGCAGGGGGCCGGGGGCGGGACGTTCTAGTCCAGCTCGGCAGCCAGCTGACGAGCCTCGGCCAGCCGCTTGCGCGTCCGCTCGAGGCCCTGGAGCTGCTCCCGGGCCTGGGCAACCACCTCGGAGGGCGCCTTTTCGACGAAGGTGGGCGAGGCCAGCTTCTTCTGCAACACCGCGAGATCCTTTTCGACCTTCTTGATTTCCCGATCGACCCGGGCCTCTTCGGTGGCGCGCTCGACCAGGCCCCGCAGGCCAACCAGGACCTCGACCTCGCCGGCAACACTCATCACCGAGGCGGGCGGGCGATCGCCGCCGCTTGCCTCGATCACCGGATCGCCGGCCGTCTTGACCAGGGTTCGAATGGTCACCAGCTCTTCGGCGAGCAAGGCTCGGATCTTGGGGTCCGCCGCGCGGAGCACCAGGGGGACCTGCGCGGCGGGGTGCACCTCGTGCTCGCTACGGATCGTGCGCGCTGCGATGATGGCGTCGAACACGATGGCCATTTCTCGGTCGGCAACTTCGTCGGCTCGCCCCTCGCCTGGCATTGGGTACGGAGCGAGCGCGATGGACGCGGGGCGGGAAGCAGGCCGTGGAAGAATCTGCCAGAGCTCTTCGGTGAGAAAGGGCACGAAGGGGTGCAAGGCGCGCAGCGAAGTCTCGAGGACGTGCACGAGCGTCGCGGCCACTTCCGTGCCGAGCTCGGACTTCTCGGCCTGCAGCACCGGCTTCGTGATCTCGAGGTACCACGAGCACAGCTCGTCCCAAAAAAAGCGGTAGAGCGCCGCCGAGGCGTCGTCGAGGCGAAAGTCGGTGAGCCCGCGCTCGGTCTGCTCGAGCGCGTTGGCGAGCCGTGACATGATCCACCGACTCGACCTCCACCGGGGGCTCGGGGTCTGCCCTGTGGGAAGCGGCGCAGGGTGCTGCTCGAGATAGAGGAGCACCATGCGGGTGGCGTTCCAGATCTTGTTGCAAAAGTGCCGGTAGCCCTCGATGCGCTTGGGAGCGAGCGCGATGCGCTTGGCCTGGGGCGAGTAGCTCGCTAGCGTGAAACGCAGGGCGTCGGCGCCGAAGGCCGGAAACCCGGTGCCCATCTGGGCGGCCGACGGGTAGGACTTTTTGAACTTGGCGAGGGCTTCCTCGCGCGGCGCTCCGGGCAATGTTTTTTGGATGATGTCGTCGAAGCTCGCGCCGTGGATGAGGTCCAGGGGATCGATGACGTTCCCCTTCACCTTGCTCATTTTTTCGCCGTTCTCGTCGACGACCATCCCGTGCAGGAGCACGCGGCGAAACGGAACGTCTTTCATGAAGTGGAGGCCCATCATCATCATGCGAGCCACCCAGAAGAAGATGATGTCGTAGCCCGTCTCGAGATCCGAGGCTGGATAGAACCTGGCGAGCGCGGGTGTGGCGTCGGGCCAGCCCAGCGTCGCGAAGGGCCAGAGGCCGCTCGAAAACCAGGTATCGAGAACGTCCTGGTCCTGGCGCAGCTCGGACGCATGGCAGGTGGCGCAAACGGCCGGCGCTTGGCGGGCCACCGTCACGTGGCCGTCCGAGCAATACCACGCGGGAATCTGATGACCCCACCAGAGCTGGCGCGAGATGCACCAGTCTTGAATGTTCTCGAGAAAGTGGTTGTACGTCTTGGCCCACTCTTCGGGGATGATCCGGGTGCGCCCGTCGGCCACGGCGGCCAGGGCCGGCTCGGCGAGCGGCTTCATGTTCACGTACCACTGTGGCGAGATCATCGGCTCGACGATCGTCCCCGAGCGCGAGCACTTGGGGAGCGTCAAGAGGTGCGGCTTGGTGCCGCGGGTGAGCCCTCGCTCTTCGAGCTCGCGCTTGACCTTCTTGCGCGCCTCTTTGCGATCGAGGCCGCGAAAGTGTCCAGCGTTCTCGTTCATCGCGCCGGAGAGATCGAAGATGGTGATCTCTTGCAGGCCATGTCGCTTGCCCGTGGCAAAGTCGTTGAAATCGTGTGCGGGAGTGACCTTCACGGCCCCCGTTCCGAACTTCGGATCGACAAGGATGGCATCGGTGATGATGGGAAACTGCCGGTCGACGAACGGGTGCAGCAGCATCTTGCCGTGAAGGTGCTGATAACGAGGATCGTCGGGGTGCACGGCGACGGCGGTGTCACCGAGCATCGTCTCGGGCCGGGTGGTGGCGACCACGATTTCTTCGTCGCTGCCCGCGATCTTGTAGGCGAATTCGAAGAGCTCGCCGTTGGCCCCCTCTTCGTTCTCGACCTCGAGATCGCTCAGCACCGTCTGGCAGTCGACGCACCAGTTGATGAGACGCGTTGCGCGGTAGATGAGCTTCTCGTCGTAGAGTCGAACGAACGCCTCGTTGACCGCGCGTGCCATCGAGGGGTCCATCGTGAACTTCGAACGAGCCCAGTCGGGCGACGCGCCGAGCTCGCGCTGCTGGAGGGCGATGCGCCCGCCGCTCTCGCCCTTCCATTGCCAGACGCGTTCGATGAATTTTTCGCGTCCCACGTCGTGACGGCTCTTGCCCTCGCGCCGAAGCTGCCACTCGACCACGACCTGGGTCGAGATCCCCGCGTGATCGATGCCCGGCGTCCACAGCGTGTTGTATCCCCGCATGCGGTGCCATCGCGTGAGGACGTCCTCGAGCGTCGCGGTCAGCGCGTGCCCCATGTGCAACGCGCCCGTGACGTTGGGCGGCGGCATGGGAATGCAATAGACGGGTCGCCGATCGGCCGGATCGTCGCTGGCGCGAAAGACCCCTTGCTCGACCCAAAACGCGTACCACTTGGGCTCGATGTCGGCTGGCTCGTAGGCCTTGGGCATCTCGGGAGACATGGTTTCCCGGGGGTAGCACGCCTCTAGGAGGCTGCGGCGCTATTCCGACGTCAGGCGCTTGATCTCTTCTTTGATCATCGTCTCGGCCAGTACGGGGACGACTTCCCAGACGACCCTTTCGACGACCTCGCGCGAGAGAGCCAGCACGGCGGAGACCTGGGCCTCGCTGAGGCCGAGATGCTGGAGCTTGGCTGCAAGCTGGCCGTTGGTAGCGACGGCAACCGCGGCTGCTGGCGCGTGCGGTGCCGGCGCGTGCGATGCCGCAACGAGCGGTGCGGGAGCATGCGGTGCAGGACCATGCGGTAGGGGCGCGGCGAGCGGCGCGGGAGGGGGTGCAGCGGCCGCCGGGGGCCTCACCGCCGGTGGCAACGCGGAGCCCGAGACGACGGGGGTTGCGGCGGGAGCGCTCGGCGCGTTGTAGCCGCCATACGCGAGAGTTCCCCGACCGACCGACGATTGCGGCAATGACGAGCCCATGCCGGGGGCGGTGGGTCGCGGGTTGAGAGGAGGCGAGACGCCGAGAGGAGGACGCGCGCCGCCAAGAGGCGAGGTTGCACCCCCCGGTCGCGCCGGCAGGGGAACGCCTGGCTGCGTGCTGGGCCCACCGACGGGACCGCCCGGTCGCGTGATGGGAGCGGCTTCGGCGATCGCTGGACGGCTTGCCAGACGCTTGACCTTGTCGACGAGCTGCTGGGTATCGAATGGTTTTTCGATGAAGTCGTCAGCTCGCGAGCTCAGGCCCTTTTGGTTGTCGTACGGCTGTTGCTTCGACGCGAGGATGAGCACCGCGACGCCCGGATTTTCGGCCTTGATCTTGGCGCAGAGACCGTAGCCTCCCTGCCCATCGAGGGTGACGTCACAGAGCACGATGGAAGGATGATCGGAACGGACCTTGGCGAGCGCGGCGTCGGTGCTGTCGGCCGTCACGACGCGATAGTCCTCGCCGGCGAAGGTCATTTCCAACACTTTGCGCATCGTGACGCTATCGTCGACGGCGAGCAGGGTTGTGGGCACGGAATGGTTCTCCTCGGGTCAGGGGACGGCGGTGCCGATCATCCGGCCAGCGTCCAGCTCATGTCAACAAACATGGGGGTGAAACGCAAAAAAACGCATTGTCGCGCCGACGCAAACGACAGTCGAGCCCCGCCAGACACGATCCGGGCACCTCTTACCTCACCAAGAACCACTTCACGCCCGCTTTGACCTCGAGATGGACGTGGTTGAAGTGCGCCTGGTTGTAGTTGGGCGTGAGCACCACTTGAAAGAGGTGCGCATCGACGGCTTCGCAAACGAGCGCGCGCAGAGCCCTGGCACCATCACTCGGCGGATCGGGCGCGATTTGATCTTCGCCACACGTCTCGTTTCCGATGTGCCCGTGGTAGTCGTCCTCGACGACGAGCCACGTGCCGCTCTTTTGATGAAACTTCTGGATGTCGATCGCCAATCCACCCGGATGACGATCGGCGATCTTGCCGGCGCGCCACTTCTTGGGGGGCGGGCGCCAGGCCGAGAACATCACCACCTCGTCGATGTCATGGGCGCGCAGAACGACGCCGAAGTCGAAGAGCGATAGAACCAGCCGGCAATCGAATACCTCCCACGGGCTCGTGCCGCGGGCCGTCTCGCCGAGACCGGTGTGGTAGCTGACGCCGTTGACCGGCCCCGAAAGGCGAACGGGAGCCAGCACCCCCGGGGCCGGACCCGCCTCGCGAAAAGGCACGCCCCGTCGAGAGAGCTCGGCTTTGCACGATGCTGCGCCCAGGGCGGCATGGCGAAAAGCCGGAAATGACTCCACGCCGGCCGGGAAAGTGGCCAAGTTCTCCCCCCATCCGGGCCTGGATACGAGAAGGATCACTGCGCAAGACACCACGAAGCTGGCTCTTGCCAGGACGCGACTTGCCATGGCTGTTTGACGTTCTACCCGCGGGCGTCCAAAATCAAGCGATATGGGTGAGCTGCACTATCGCGCACGAAGCATCCTGTACGCCGCGATAACGGAGTTCATCTCCACCGGCGAACCGGTGGGCAGCCGAACCCTGGCCAAAAAGTATGGCCTCGAGCTCTCGCCGGCCAGCATTCGCAACGTGCTCTCTGATCTCGAAGAGGAGGGCTACCTGCACCAGCCCCACACGTCGGCGGGAAGGATTCCCACCGACCAGGCATTTCGTCTGTTCATCGACACCTTGATGCACGTTCGCCCGTTGTCGGTCGACGAGCGCGAGCACATTGCCGCGCGGTTCTATGGACTCGCACCAGGCGTCGACTGGACGCGCGAGTCGGGTCGCGTTCTTTCCGAGCTCACCGGCACCGCCGTCGTGATCGCGCCCAAGAGAGAGACGCGCGCCCTCACCCAGCTAAGGTTCATTCCCACGCGCCCAGGCGAAATGTTGGCGGTCGTCGTGCTCGCCGATGGAAGCGTCGAAAACCGCTTCATACGCGTGGAGCGGCCTCTCTCCGAGAGTGAGCTCACCCGGGTTCACAACCTTCTCACCGACGTCATCGACGGGCGAAGCCTCGGCGAGGTTCGCGAGCTGTTCGCGCGGCGCCTGCAAGACGATCGGGTGCAGATCGACTCGCTCCGGCACCGCGCCTTCGAGCTGGGCCACCAGGCCGTGGGCGACAACGGGCAGCGCGAGCTTCTGGTCATCGAGGGCGAAGCGCTGCTTCTCGAGCATCCCGAGTTTTCGGACGTCGACCGGATGCGTCAGCTCATCCACACCCTCGGTGAACGCGAGACCCTCGTTTCGCTGCTGGACAGGACCATCGAGTCCCAGGAGGTCCAGATTTTCGTTGGCAGCGAGACGGGCGATCTGGTGGGGGGGCACCTCAGCGTGGTTGCGGCGCCCTACACCGACCAGGGCCGCGTCGCCGGG
>JBBSDY010000291.1:0-5808 GCA_038240245.1 Polyangiales bacterium | reverse complement strand
GGGGTACGTCTTTTTCGCCCAGTCAATGAGCTTCAAGGCGATCTGGTGATCGACGACCTTGGTATAGCCGTGCGTGGTTTCGTCGCCCTGTCCCATGCCGATGACGACGTAGTCGCCCGAGAGCCTGAGCCGCGCGAGCGACTCGACGACGGTGGGCACCTCGTCCTTGGCCGCGCCGCCGTGCTCGTGAAAGGCGATGAACAGACCGAGCTGCTTGGTGGGATCCGTCGTCGCCGGTGGGGCGAATGTCTTGGGCGCGCTAAGGGCATAGCGGGCAAGCATGGCTCCCGATTGCGGATCGAGAATGTCCCCTTCGGTGATCGCGGTGGCCGGGGCATCGGCTCCGGGAGGGATGTCCGCGAGATCGTCGGTCGGAGTCGGATCAGCGCAGCTGGCCTTGGAGCCGGTGTCAGCGGTGACGGAGGCTTCGGGCTGCGGGGTGGGGTTCGACATCGTCCCACCTGCGGTGCCCGTCGAATGGGGAGGTGTTGGCGTCCCGCCGTCGGCCTGGATTTCGGGCGTGCCATCGATGGATCCCGCCGAGCAAGCGACGAAACATGAAGCGATCAAGAGAGGCGCGATGGGTCGTAAAAGGCTCATTCAACCGGTTGGACGCAACTTTCACGCGGAGACGACAAGAATTTCGCTGAGCGCGGAACATTGCAGGAAACTATGGCTGCGCGAAGCGTCCGATGGTGTTCGTCGACGGCTCGATGAACCAAAGGTTGCCGTCCGGACCCCAGGTGAACTGCCTCGATTCGGGGCCAATCAAAAGCGGGGTTTCGGTGATTGTCCCATCCGGCGTGATCACCCCCAGCGTGGCCGCCCGGGTAAACCACAGATTTTGATCCGGCCCCACGGCGAATGCGATCACCGTGCCCGGAGTTGGAAAATTGGTCTGCGTGCCCGAGGGCGCGATCCTTCCGATGGTCGAACCGGCTCGGAACCAGATGTTGCCGTCGGCAAGGGCGACGATGTCGGCGAGACCGGCCGGAGCGGGAACCTCGGTCACCGCGCCGGCCGTGGTCATGCGCGCGATCTTGTTGCTTTCGAGAAACCAGAGCGCGTCGGGCCCGCCCACGATCCTCGCCGGCTGCGTGGTGGGATTCGGAAAAGGAAACTCGGTGATCGTGCCGCCAGGCGTGAGGCGGCCAATCTGGTTGGTGAATGTCCCGATGTGCTGGTTGTAGTTTTCGGTAAACCAGAGATTTTGGTCGGGGCCGACGGCGATATCGAAAACGCCACCGACCTGGGGCTGAAAGGTGGTGATAGCGCCGGGCGGTGTGATGCGGCCAATGATGGCGGCGACATCGCCCTGGTAGGTCGAGAACCAGAGATTGCCATCGGGTCCGGCAATGATGTTGCGAGCCTCGAGGCTGACGTACATGCCGAGGACAAATTCGGTGACGGTGCCCGAGGGGGTGATTCGTCCAATCTGACCCGCATTGCTTTCGGTGAACCAGAGATTGCCATCCGGTCCGGCGGTGATGCTCGATGGATTGCTGGCGGCCGTGGGAATGGGAAAATGCCGGGTGGGCCCCCCGCCGTCCGTGATCCGGGTCCCTCCGCCGCCTGCTCTGCCGTCGAGACCTGCGTCGACGCTGGCCGTGCCGCCGCCTCCATTTCCCGAGGCGCCGCCCGCCCCGCCGTCGGACCAGCCGCCCGGTGCGAGGCAGCCGTACACCGAAAGGTGCGCGAGTGATGCGGACACGATCTTCGCGGTCGTATCGACGATCGACGGCAGCGCCGTCCACTGTGATCCCATGGCCTGCCCGATGCGGAGCTCGGTCGGAGGCACGGCCCCTATTTCGGCATCGACATAGGCATAGGTCAGCGTCACTGGCGCGTCGAACGTGAGACCCGTCGGGTTGATCTCGAACACCGGCCCCACGACGCCGTCGGGATAAGCTTCGAGTGCCGAGATCGTGATCGAAACGGCCGTTCGCAGTGCGCCGGCCGGCACGGTTAACTTCAATCTCCCGGCAGCCGACACGACGCCCCCGCCGGGCCGATGAGCGTTCCCGAGCCTGCGATGCAGCGACTGTTGAAGCAGTCTTGCGCACGGGGGCAATCGGCTGCCGACAGGCACTCATAGGTGCACAGGCGATCGCGACAAATCAGGGGAGAATTGCATTCCGAGTTGTAGAGACAACTTTGCCCGCTGGCCCCGCCATCGATGCTGGCGTCGGTGGTCGCGGCGACGAGATGTCCCGCCATGAGCTCGGCGGTGTCGGCGCAAGCTCCTCCGGAGCAAACTTGCTCGCTGACGCAGTCGCCGTCGGTCCTGCATTGGTCGCGGCACTGCCCATCGAGCCCGCAGATCTGCGCCTGCGGACAGTCGCTGTTGTAGACGCAGGCCTTTTCGTGGGGGAGCTGGCAGACGTGAAAGGGGCGATCGCTGACGACGCAGCGCTGGTCCATCGGGCAGTCGCGCGACGTCGTACAGGCCGTATGACAGAGGCGAAACGCGCACACGAGCGGCGAGGCGCAATCGGTGTTGATGAGGCATCCTGCTCCGAGATCGTGAGAAACGGCTTCGTCGCTGGAGCACGCGACGGCGAGAACGACTCCCAGGACGGACGCCGTTCGTGCCTTCACGGGGCCCTGGTGCGAAGCGAGCGGTGAAGCTCGGGATCGAGGGATGACACGCCGATCATGAGCCCGCATCTAGGCCCGGAAGCGGCGGACAAGCAATTCAATTCGCCGCACGCGTGTGGCGTGTGGTCGCGTGGTCGCGGCAGGATGTTCTATCCTTGTCGCATGGCGCAGCCGGCGGTGCAGACGGATGGTCCTATCCAGTCTAAAGAGCGCGTGGGGGGGCTCGCGCTGGCGGCGCTGGGGGTGGTCTTCGGCGATATCGGGACGAGCCCGCTCTACACGCTGCGCGAGTGCCTGAGCTCCGATCGCGGTGTTCCGCCGACGCCCGAAAACGTGCTGGGCATCCTGTCGCTCGTGTTCTGGGCGCTGACGATGGTCGTCACCGTGAAGTACATCGGCTTCATCATGAAGGCGGACAACGATGGCGAAGGAGGCATCTTTGCGCTGCTCGCCCTCATTCCGGAACGCATTCGAAATGGGGCCGGCCTGGGACTCGGATGGGCGGTCATCCTGGTCATCGTCGGAGCGTCGCTCATTCTGGGTGACGGCATGATCACGCCCGCCATTTCGGTCCTTGGCGCGATGGAAGGCCTCGAGGTGGCGGCGCCCGGCCTTGCCCCGGCGGTGGTTCCCCTCACGTGCGTCGTCCTTTTGGGGCTTTTCTCGATTCAATACCGGGGCACCGGCAGCGTGGGCCGTGTCTTCGGACCCATCATGTTGATCTGGTTCGCGGTGCTCGCCGCGCTCGGCGTCGTGCACATCGTCAAGTGCCCGGCCGTGCTCGCCGCGGTCAGCCCCCACCACGCCGTGCGCTTCTTCGCGGCCCACGGGTTCCACGGCTTTCTCGTGCTCGGTTCCGTCGTTCTCGCGATCACCGGCGCCGAAGCGCTCTACGCGGACATGGGTCACTTCGGCCGCCATCCCATTCGCCTGGCCTGGTTTTACGTGGCGATGCCGGCGCTGCTCTTGAACTATTTTGGTCAGGGCGCGCTCCTGCTCACCAGTGCCGTGGTCCGCCATCCGTTCTTCGACATGGTCCCGTCGGGGTGGCTCACCTATGCGCTGGTCGTTCTTGCGTCGATGGCGACGGTCATTGCCTCGCAAGGTCTCATCTCGGGGGCGTTTTCGCTTACCCACCAGGCCGTGCAGCTCGGCTTTTTTCCGCGCGTGACCATCAAGCATACCTCGAGCGAAACGGAGGGCCAGATCTACGTTCCCGAGATCAACTGGGGCCTGGCAACGGCGAGCATCGTGCTCGTCCTGGCCTTTCGCGCGTCGACCCGTCTCGCGTCGGCCTACGGAATTGCAGTCACCGGAACGATGGCCATCACCTCGATCGTTTTCTTCGAGCTCTCCCGGACGCGGTGGAAATGGCCGCTCTGGCGATCGGTGCCCTTGCTGGTGCTGTTTCTGGCATTCGATCTGCCGTTCTTCACTTCGAACCTCTTCAAGCTCGTGGACGGCGGTTACGTGCCCATCCTGGTGGGGGCCGCGTTCTTCATCGTCATGCTCACCTGGAAATATGGCCGGTACGTTTACGTCGGACACCTGGAGTCGGTCGCTCTGCCACTCGACGCGTTTCTGGCCAGCCTCGAAGAAAAGTGCCCCGTCCGGCTGCCGCTTGCCGGCGTCTTCTTGACCTCCAACCAGCGCGGCGTGCCGCGCATCATCCAGAATCTGGTGTCCCGGATGCGGTGCTTGCCGGAGACGGTCATCCTGCTCACCGTCAAGATTCTCCACGTTCCCTACGCGCCCAGCGACAACCTGTTCCTCGAAGATCTCGGCAAGGGCTTTCAACGACTGACGGTGAGCTTTGGGTTCATGGAAGAGTCCGACGTTCCACGCGCCCTGCGAGTGACCGTCGAACGCTACGGTCTGCGCATCGATCCCGACGAGGTCATCTATTACCTGGCGCTCGATCGCTTCCTTGCCACCCATTCGGGCAGAATGGGACGCTGGAGCGAGACTCTTTTTGCGTTCCTCTCCCGAAACGCCAAATCCGCCACCTTCCAGTTCAAGATTCCCACCTTGCAAGTCATGGAAGTCGGAACGCAGATCGACCTGTGATGGCGACTTGGTCGGGTCAGGCGGGATTCGCAGGCACCGCGATCAGCTTGCCGATGTCGGACGGCACGCTGCGACCTGCTGCCCGGCGCTCGCTGGCGTAGCCCTCGGCCATTCGCAAAAGCTCGGGTGTGACGCGCGCTTCGAGCCCCATCACGCGGTCGAGAGGCACCTCGGTGAAGAGCGCCTTTAGGATCATTTGGTTGAAGAGCAGCTCGGGCATCGTCGCGGCAGGGAAGGGGTTCTCGCACGCGAGGGCCTCGAACACCGTCTGTACACTGCTGCGGCAGGCCTGCGCTGCGAGCTCGACGTAGCGCCCGGGCTCGGCGAACGAAGACAGACAGCGCAGCACAGCGCGCCGTTCGCCATTATCGCCGTGACGAAAGCAGTCTTCGGCGAGCTCGTACATTTCGGACGCCGAGAGCTTCTGGTCGGCATCGAGCAAAAGCGCCATGCGCGCCGCCTCGTCCTCTGCCCCGCACGCCCGGCCGGCCGAAGCAAACTGCGCCAGGAACCGGGGCCGCGCAAATGCCTCACCCGCGCCGGGCAAGAAAGCAGCCGGCAACCGCGCAGCAAGAGAAGCGAGAAGCGCCTCGTTACGAGTCAATGAACGACTTGAGCTGCTTGGACCGGCTCGGGTGACGCAGCTTGCGCAGCGCCTTGGCCTCGATCTGCCGGATGCGCTCGCGCGTCACTTCGAAATCCTGTCCCACCTCTTCGAGGGTGTGGTCGCTCTTTTCGCCGATGCCAAAGCGCATGCGGAGCACTTTTTCTTCGCGCGGGGTGAGCGTCTTCAGCACCTTTCGAGTTTGCTCGGCGAGGTTCATGTTGATGACCGCCTCGGCAGGCGAAACCACGCTCTTGTCCTCGATGAAGTCGCCAAGATGCGAATCTTCTTCTTCGCCGATGGGCGTCTCGAGGCTGATGGGCTCCTTGGCGATCTTGAGGACCTTGCGCACCTTGTCGAGGGGCAGCTCCATCTTCTCGGCGATCTCTTCGGGCGTGGGCTCGCGGCCGTACTCCTGCACCAGGTAGCGCGAGGTGCGAATCAGCTTGTTGATGGTCTCGATCATGTGCACCGGGATGCGGATGGTGCGCGCCTGATCGGCGATGGCGCGGGTGATGGCCTGGCGGATCCACCACGTC
>JBBSDY010000290.1:0-5811 GCA_038240245.1 Polyangiales bacterium | reverse complement strand
CGAGGTTCACGACCAACCGACGGCCCCGCAAATCGGCGCCGCGCAGTGCCTCGATGGCGCCCTTGGCACCTTCGGCCGTGCCCATCGTGACAAAGCCGAACCCGCGCTTGCGCCCTTCGGGATCAGTCGGCAAATGGACGCGAGCAACGGGACCAGCGCTGGTCGCCGAAATGAGCGTTTCGACTTCGACTTGCGTGACGTCATAGGGAAGGTTGCCCACGTAGAGCGTACGATCGGGTGCGCCTCCCATCGGACCGCCAGCACCGCCGCCGGGGCCAGGACTTCGCGGACCACCCACGGCTCCCGGCTCTCGCTTGGGGGGCTCGGCCTGAAATGGTCGCACCGAAATGGACTTGCCCGCCTGGATGGAACCATCGAGCGAGTCGCGCGCCGCCTGCGCTTCTTCGGAAGTGGAGAGCGTCACGAATCCGAACCCACGGGGCCGACCGGTCGCTCGATCCTTGGGAAGACTGATCTCAGAAACAGTGCCCCCCGTCGCTTCGAACAGTGTCCTCAGTACGTCTTCCGTAATGCTGTCCGGCAAACCTGCCACGAACAGCTTGCGACTATCCTCATTCGCCATGAAAAAAGCTCCGAACGATCGATCGAGAAATGGGTGGCTAGGGTGACAAAAAAGGCCTGGCCGGAGAGGGCATCCGTCCGGCTCCTGACTCCCACGATATCCCGGGTGATGCGGCCGTCAAGCCACGCATGAGGTGGCCCGCCAGGGCTGCCAGGGTCAATTCGCATCCTTGGCGTCGGGGTTCGGAGAGCGATCCGAGCGTAGCGCGGACGCATCGCATAGCCAGAACCTGCCGCGGTGGGCGAGAACGGTCACCTGGCTGGCATCCTCGCGAAACGTGCGAAAGCGAGGATCGGCATCGGGATCGTCGTCGGGCGTCCGCACCAGCACGGTATCCCAATAGCGCGCATACGAAGCGGCCGGGTCGTACTTTGTCCCGTCCCACTCCATGCCGCCGGGGATGACGGGGGGCGTTTTTCCGACGGCGTAGTGGACGGGCATGCTCTCGAACTTCGCGAATGAGTAGGCGATCTGACCCGGGCGCCGCGCCTGGTAGTAGGCGAGCAGGTGGACCCACATTTCGCGAAGGATGACGGGGCGGCCCGTATTCGACCACGTCACGGCGATGACACGTTTGCCTTCGGGAATGTCATCGAGGATGGCGTCGGCGTCGGTCTCATCGGGGATGCGATGAAAGTGCCAGACCGTGCCCAGCCCGGCGAGAATCGCCACCACGGCTGCCGCCGGCCTGATCCATCGCTGGTGCGCGAAATCACGGGCGGCTATCGGCGCCGCGGCCACGGCAAAGACGAGGGCGAAAGTGGGAAAGCGCTCGAAGATGAACCAGGTGGCGATGAAGACCTTGGGAACGACGCAGTAGAGGACGGCCCACGTGATCGCCAGCGCCTTCATGATGGCGTGCGTCTCGCTTTTGGCTCGGGGCCATTGCCACAGGACGATGAGCAACCCCGCCGAGACGGTGAGCAAGAGCTGATCGGAGTGATCGCTGAAGTTTCCGACCGCATAGGCCGTCAAGTGCAAGAGCTTGTACCAGAGCGGATCGTCGAGCCCGTCGTCCCATCCCTCCCAGTTGGCGTGCGGCGAGTAACGGTTGTGCACGAACACGACGAGCGACCACACCACCGCCGGCCAGACCGCCAGTGGGAGCTTGCACAGGCCGAGCAGTCGACCCGAAAACGACGAGCCGAGCGACGGGAACGACGCAAGCCCTGCCACGCCGATCATCACGCACAGACACAGCGTCGCGAGAACGTGGGTGTAGGCCAGAAAGAGGCTGGCCAGCATGACCTTCCAGAGCACCCCCTTCTCGCCCTGGTGCGCTCGCAGCCAGAGCGTGAAGGTGATGAGCACGAGCGGAACGCTCATGAAGTAGTTGGCAAACCCCCAACCGACGGCAAAGCTGAACGTGATGGGCAGCGCGAGAAACGCATACCAGCGAGGCCTTTCGGCCACGCGCACCAGGGCCAGCACGGCGTACGCGAAGGCGATGGGATAGACGGAGAGCAGCAACTTGCCGGCCGTCTCGGGGCGCACGAGAAACGACAGCGCGGCGATGAGGACGTGCAGACCGCCGTTGTAGGTGATGAGATTGACGTCGTAGAGCGCTCGCTCGGGCGCCGATGGGTCGAGCATGCAATGCAGCAGCGCTCCCACGGCGACGTGCTGCGGGTAGTCGATGAGCGGCGGAAAGGGCGTCACCCAGAAGGCGAGGGTGAAGAGCAGCGCCGTTGCCCAGTAGGCCACGGTAAGCTCGAAGGTCTCCAGGCGTAGGCCTTCGCGGAGCCCCGCTTTCGCGCGCACGGCCTCGACGACGGCGCCGCTAACCATGCGGGGCTTGCTCGCGGGCAAAGAGCAACCATTTGTAGTCGGCCAGCGGGTCGAGCGCGGGCAGCGCCTCGAGGAGCTGCTCGCCACGTCGAAAGAGCGGCCCCACCACCGGCTCGGGCCAGTCACGGAACGCCAGCATGAGACGCAGGGGAACGAATCCCATTCTGCCGCGACCGATCAGCCTTAGCCCGTGCGCCTCGCAGCGGGCGATCCATTCGTCGACGCCCATCGGCAGGATCCGGCGCAGCAGCCGCGAGCGGTGTATCGGCTCGAGAAAAAAGAAGCGGCCACCGGGACGAATCATCTGCACCAGATGCCCGAGCGCGGTTTCGAACATGGCTTCTTCGCGGCAGGCCATGGCCAGACACGAGATCGTGACGCCCAGATCGAAGCGTTCGACGAGCGCGTCCGGGACGGGCGCGAGCGCGTCGTAGATGCGAAAGTCGATGTCGAGCCCTGCATTGCCGGCTTCGATACGTGCCGCCTCGAGCGTGCGCGGCGCGAAATCGAGCCCGGTCACGCGCGCGCCTTTGCGAGCCAGGTGCCGCGACGCGCGGCCCGTCCCGCACGCAACGTCGGCGACCTCGAGGCCGCGCACGTCACCGAGCACGTTGTCGAGAATCGACATCTGGCGCTCGTCCCAGTAGCGATTGTAGATGTTGCTGGGCCAGTTGCTGCGCGCGAGCCCTTCGTACGACTCTGCCTTCATGTCCCAGTAAGAAGGTGTGTCGTAGAGACCTTGCTTGGTGAGCCGGTCTCTCAACATCTGGGCGAGGGTACGTCCCTGGGCCATGGTCATTCCGTTTCGATGCGAATGGCCCGAAGCGCGCGCGATGCGCGCTCCTCGGCGTCGTTTCGATCGTTGCCAAAAGCGAGGACGTGCCCAGCGCGCTTCGATCCGTCGGTGAGCGGGTGCACCGTGCCGCCCACCTCGACGTAGACCTCGGCGGCCACCACGCCCGACATCGCCCGCGCTTCTTCGAGCCCCGTGATGCGCGTGATCCTGCCCGGCCTGCCCACCAAGAACTTACCGATCGCGCCTCCGTGTCGTTCAGCTTCGGGTCCGGCCGCTTCCCAGTTCGGCCTGTCCAGCGCGACTCCCAGGATCTTGCGAAAGAGCGAGGTCCCGGAGGCGAGCAGCGCGACATCGGGATCGAGACCGCCGCCGAGCCGATAGGCCGTCTCGACGAGCTTGGCGCCCCCGGTGCCCAGTCTGAGCTGCGTGTACGTGGGACCGCGGCGGATGCCGAGCGCGCGGATCCCGGCCACGGCCGCGGCGATCGCTTGCGCGTGCCGCTCGGGATCGAGACCCGACGGGTACCACTCGGCGAATGTGATGCCGGGCGGATCGGGATAGTGCGTGATGATCCGCTCCGTCACGCTGAGTACCGTCGTTGCGCCATCCTGGGTGTAGGCATTGACGGAGAACTCGGCGCCGTCGACGAACTCTTCGACGAGCACCATCCCCGACGTCGATGCGTCGCGGGCGCGCTGGTAGGCAGGCGCGAGCTCGGACGTGGCTTCGACCTTGGAGACACCGCGCTGGCCCCAGCCGCGCGAGGGCTTGAGGATGATGGGAAGGCCCTGCCCCGCGACGAAGGCTTCGACCTGGGCGAAGGTGCTCGCGCTTGCGAAGGCCGGAATGGGCGCACCACCCGAACGGTAGGCATCGCGCATCAGATCCTTGGCTTGGCAACGATCGACGGTGGCAACGTCGCCGTAGAACGGCATCCCCAGCGCCTCGGCGGCCCGTACGACGCTGGTCAGGGCGAGCTCGGATCCGCAAGTGGTGATTCCGACGGCGCCCGCCCTTTTGGCGACGCGAACGATCGCGTCGATGTCGTGGGTCGATGCCTCGTGAAACTCGTGGCACACCCGCGCTCCGATCGATGACGGATTGACGTCGACGCCAATGACGTGGAGTCCCAGGTCGCGCGCCGCTCCAAGTAGGCCGAGCTGCGGAAAACCGCACCCCACGATGAGAACCTTGCTCATGGCTACCCGTCGGTGCCGTGACTTCGGAGACGTCCCGACTGTGCCGCTTCGGCTTCGGCGAAGCCGATTTCTTCCGCGACGTTGTAGAGAGGCCGCCCCTGGATCTGGATGAAGATTCGGCCGATGTACTCGCCAATGACCGACAGGGCGATGAGCTGCAGACCACCCAGGATCACCACCGCCGAAAAGAGGCTCGTGTAGCCCATGGTGATGTCGGCTCCGAGGAGCTTCTGCGTGATCCGGAAGAGGCCGAAGCCCAGGCCGAAGAAAGCCACCACGCCCCCGAGGGTGCCGATGAGCCGCAGAGGCCGCGTGCTGAAGCCCACCATCAGGTCGAAGGTGTGGTTGATGAGCCTGCCCAGGTTGTACTTGGTTACGCCGTGCAGGCGGGGCGCGTGGCCGACGGGCACGCTCGCCGAACGGGCACCGGTCCACACGGCCAGTGCGCTGAAGAACTTCTTTTTCTCGGGCAGGCCCGCGATGAGCCGTGCCGTGCCGCCCTCGATCACGCGAAAGGTGGTCACGTCTTCGGGCAGCTCGATGCCCAACACCCGCTTCATGACCCACATCATCAAGCGCGAGGCGACGACCCGATGCAGCGGGTCTCTTCGCTTTCGCCTGACGCCGTAGACGATCTCGAATCCCTCGTCACGTTTTTCGAGCAGCTTGGAGAGCTCTTCGGGCGGGTTCTGCAGGTCGCCGTCCATCTGGATGATCCAGCGCCCGGTCGCGCGCAAAATCCCCGCCTGGACGGCCGCTTCTTGGCCGTAGTTGCGTGAGAATCGGATCAGCTTGATGCGCGAGTCGGTGAGCGCCAGGGCTCGGACCATCGCCGCCGTCTGGTCACGGCTTCCGTCATCGACGAACAGCACCTCGAAGGGCTTGCCGGTCTGCTCGAGCACCGGGACGAGCCGGCCGGCGAGCTCGCGAACGTTGGACTCTTCGTTGTAGAGAGGAACCACCACCGAATGCCACAAGCCCAGGGTCATCGCAGCGCCGACAGACTCTCGCCGAGGGCCGTCACGACGCGATCGACCTCGTGGTCGGCGAGCCCCGCGTAGAGCGGCAGGGAGATGGTTCGATCGCCGATGTCGGCGGCCACCGGAAAGGCGTCCCTCTCGTAGCCGAATCGCTCGCGGTAGTACTTGAGCGTATGCACCGCCCGGTAGTTGACGGCCGCACCGATGCCTCGCTCCCCCAGCCCATCGAGAACCTGGTCACGCTGGCCAAGTGGAACGAGGACGGTGAATAGATGGTGCGACGATCGCCCCGACCACGACATGAGCTGCACATCGTCTCGCGAGGACAGGGCGCGCTCGTAGCGCTCGACGCGTGACTGCCGCAGATCCCGACGGTAGAGGAGCCTGTCGATCTGCGGAAGCAGAAGGGCCGCCTCGATGTCGGTCATGGCCGCCTTGTAGCCGAGCTCGAGCATGTCCCAGTGG
>JBBSDY010000289.1:0-5819 GCA_038240245.1 Polyangiales bacterium | reverse complement strand
CCTTGCCCTTCGCATCGCGACCGCGGGTGATCTTGTCGTGTACCCGTCCGGTAAAAAACGGTGGATCGAGATAGGCGAGCGAGACCTTGCCCTCGAGCTCGGGCAAGAGCGCGCCGAGCGTCATCCAGTTCTCTCCCTGGATGAGGCGCAGCGAGGGCGAACCGGGTGACACCTCTTGCAGGCGTCCCGGCGGCCTCGGCGCGGAGTCGTCCTTGCCCGCCCAAACGAGCCTGATCGGCTGCAGCTTCACGAAACGAATCGTGCCTCGTCGCGCCTGGCGGGGGCCAACTATTCGGTGTAAGCCGTGGCCATGCGGCGGCGGCGATCGACGGCTTGGGTCTTCATCCTGGCCGCGGCGGCGGCGGCGGCGTGCGCTCGCAAGCCGGCCGATCTCACTCCCGAAGGAGCCGTGCGCGAGCTTCTCGAACGGATCGAGCGCGTCGAAAAACGCATGGAGACCGATCCTGTCGAGGCGCGCGCGATCTACGACCTGATGTCCTCGCGAACCAAGGCCAACCTGATCGAGCGCGCGCGACGCGCGAGCACGACCAGCGGACGCGAGGTTCCTCCCGAGGAGATGATCGCCCCCGGACGGTTCGCGATGCGCTAAGATCCACGCAATTGGCACGCCCGTGTCGCGGACAGTCGCGCTGTGGTCGACGTCACCGGAATCGATCCCGAGACCGACCGCGCAGAAGTCCCTTGCGTCCTCGAAGATGGACGCTGGCGCATCGAGATCCCGCTTCCGCCGCTCACTCCCGTGGAGAAGCGCCCGGAAGCGGGTTAGCCAAATGCCCCTGGCTAGTTCGTCAGAAAGATCGCTTCGATCTCGGTCTTGACGTTCTCTTCGGTCTGCTCGCGGGCGATCGCGATCTCTTTGACGATGAGCGAACGCGCAGTGTCGAGCATGCGGCGCTCGCCGAACGAAAGTTGCTTGTCCGTCTTGAGGCGATAGAGATCGCGCAGCACTTCGGCGACGTCGTAGATGGAGCCCGTCTTGATCTTGTCCATGAAGCCGCGGTACCGACGGTTCCAGGTCTGGTTGTCGAACGCAACCGTGCGCTCGCGCAGGATGTCGAAGATCTCTCGGATCTCGACCTCGGAGATGACTTGACGCAAGCCAACCGCACTGGCGTTGGTCACGGGCACCATGATCTTGCGGTCGGTGTCGAGAATGCGGAGCACGTAGAACCGCTGACGCGATCCTGCGATGTCCTTTTCTTCGATGCTGATTACTTCAGCGACGCCCTGTGCGGGATAAACAGCCTTGTCACCAACCTTGAATTTGACGTCCGTGCGTGCCTGCATAATTTCTCCTTCACCAATCGAGCTTCTTCGCGAGACTCTTCCCCCCACGGGTTGACGACTCACAAAACCAGGGCGTAATCCCAACCGTGAACTGGAGGTTTCTATTCCGTTGTCTTCGGGGGCTAACCACACCGTGGTGTGGGCACCGACCGCGTTTCCCTGGCCCCGACTTGGAGGCCAGAATACGCCAGCCGGGCGCACTCTAGTTAACGTTAGTACTACCGTCAAGCCCTATTGTGCCAGGCCGAACCTTTTTGCGCCAGTTTGTGAAGCGAAAACTGGGCGCGGCTCATCGTGGAGGCAGGGAACGACGCGCAAGGCCCAGGGCAAGGCCCCAGCGCAGGCCGCGGTCCGAGACGATGAGCTCGGTCGCGTTGGCCCACGCCAGGACGGCTTGCACGATGGCGGCCCCGACTGGAATCACGTCGGCTCGCTTGGGCTCGAGCCCCGTCACGCGCTTTCGCTCGGCGAGGGTCATCGCGCAAAGTCGATGGCCGGTGGCGGCGATCTCGCTCGAGGTGAGGCGCAGGCCGTGAACGCGGGCGGGATCGTATGGCTCGATGGCGCGGGCGATGGCCGCGATGGTCGTGACCGTTCCCGCCATACCGACGATTGGCTGTCCCGCGGGTGGAGGCGGGAGCGCGCGAAGCTGCTGCAGCGCGAAGTCCGTCACCGCGGACATTTCCGCAGCGCTCGGGGGATCGCTCCGCACGAGCCGCTCGAAGAGGCGGACGCTGCCCACGTCGAGGCTCGTGCGCCGTTCGACCTTCCCATCGGCCCCCAAACCAGCAACGCCACCCATGATCTCAGTGCTCCCACCACCGATGTCGAAGGCGGTGACCGGACCGGTGAGGTCCAAACCGAGTAGCCCTCCGGAAAAAGACAGTGTTGCTTCTTCTTCGCCGGAGATAACCCGTGGCATGACGCCGAGGATCTGCGCGGCGCGCTCGACGAACGTGCTCGCCTTCGCGTCGCGCATCGCGCTGGTTCCAACGACGTCCACCGCCGAGACCCCGAGGCGGGCGATCTCGGCCGCGTAGTCGCGCAGGCACGCCAGCGTGCGCTCGACGGCCTCGGGCAACAGCTCTCGGGAGCGGTCGACACCTTGGCCGAGCCGCGTGATCTGGGCGTGATCGACGATCGGCACCAACTCTCCGTTCTGACCGCCATCGGCGACGAGAAGCAGAACGGTGTTGGTGCCGATGTCGATGGCGGCAACGCGCATCGCGTGAAAAGATGCCGAAATCCCGCCTATTTGGTGAGGCTCTTGAGATCGAGCATCTCTTCGACGTTGGGAAGCACCACCAGCTCGACTCGGCGGTTTTTCTGCATTCCCTCGGCGCTGTCATTGCCGCCAATGGGATCGGTGTCTCCGTAACCCGATGCGCTCCAGTGATCGCGCAGCAGCCCACCGCCGCCCGTCTTTTCGGTGACGGGCGCGATGAGGAACGTGAGCACTTCGCGTGAGCGCATCACTGACAGGCCCCAGTTGTCCTTGTAGGGGCCGCCGCCGAGCGGCTTGTTGTCGGTGTGCCCGGCCACCTGGAAGGAGCGCGAGTTCAGATCCTTGTCGTTGCGGATGACCTCGGCGACCTTGAGCAGGATGTCCTTGCCGTCTTTCTTCAGATCGACGCGACCCGAATCGAACAGCACGTCACCAGGAAGCTGAATGGTCATGCGATTCTTGCGAACTACCACGCTGAGCCCGAGCTTGGTGAGCGCTTCGAGCTTTTGCTTGAGGAGCTCGAAGCGTTTGCGGATTGCCTCGAGCTGCTCCTTGTCCTTGCGCATCTTCTCGAGTGCCGACTTTTGATCGGCGAGGTCGGCGTTGACGTTGGAGAGATCGACGCCCGCCTTCTTGAGCTGTCCCCTCAGCTGATCGTTTTGCGCTGCAGCCGCAGCGAGATCGGCATCCGACTTTTGATGCGCGGCCTTCTCGGCGTTGAGCTGACTCTGGAGATCCTGGTTTTCCTTCAGCTTGGCTTGCCACTCTTCTTCGGAGTGACCGCAACCCGCAAGCACGCCGAGGAACATCGTGATCACCGCCAGCGACACTTTTTGCCGCCACATCATGGGAAACCTCCGCTTTGGTCCGGTGGCGTCTCGTGACGCCGGGCGGCAAAATAGCCGCAATCGACCCCGGTCGTCCAGGGTCAGCGGACGTCGTTTCCGTTTGACATCTACACTGCGTGGCCATATAAGTCGTGCAACATCATTGCTTCGTCCAGGCGAAGCAGGCCTATAGGAGGGCACGATGGCGACAAAACGAAAAACTGCGAAGAAGCCGGCGAAGAAGACTGCAGGCAAGGTTGCCAAGAAGTCGACGAAGCGAAAGTCTGCCAAGCGCGCCAAGAAAAGTGCCAAAAAAGCACCTGGGAAACCGAAGGGCAAAGCGAAACCTGCCCGAGGCCCGCGAAAGGCGGAAAAGAAACCGTCCGCCCCCAAGGCTCGCCGCGCCCCTTCAGCCGCTGCTCCGAAAGTCGAGCCTCCGAAGGACGTCCCTCCCATGTTGGGCGGCGTAGCACCTTCGAAGGCCGGGCTCGACGAGAGCGAAGAATAGAGCCCCAGAACATCTCGGTAGAAGAATCGAACGGACGGATCACCGCAAGGTTGTCCGTCCGTTCGCATTTTGTTCTTCTTGCTCGGGCCCGATGAAGATCAAAAACCCCGGCGTCATCCTCGCGCTTCTTTCGGGGCTCAATCTCGTCAACTACCTCGATCGCAACCTGGTTGCCGCGGTGGGGCCGAAGATCGAAGAAGACCTGGGCCTCTCGGGCCTGCAATTTGGTGTGGTCAGCACGAGCTTCATGGTGGGCTACTTCGCGACGAGCCCCATCTTCGGTAGGCTGGGCGATCGCTTCCGGCGGCGCGAGCTCATCGCGCTCGGCGTGGCCGTGTGGAGCATCGCCACCGCCGCGTCGGGCCTCATGAGCACGTTTCTCAGCATGGTGGGCATGCGCATCATCGTCGGAGTTGGCGAAGCGAGCTACGCCACCCTCGCCCCAACGATCATCGACGATCTCGCGGCGCCGGCGGTGAAGAACCGCTGGCTCTCCATTTTTTACGTGGCGATCCCCGTGGGCTCGGCGCTCGGATACCTTCTCGGCGGCCACATCGAGCACCTCTATGGATGGCGCACCGTGTTCTTCCTCGCCGGTGGGCCGGGCCTCGCGCTCGCGTTGCTGGCGCTCGCCATCGAGGAGCCCCCGAGGGTCGTGCGCGAGAAAGACACTGCCCGCACGCCATCCGGGGCCATGGCGACCTGGCGCGAGCTCTTGTCCATCGGACTTTATCGCAACGCCGTCATCGGATACACCGCCCAAACCTTCGCCCTCGGTGGTTTCGCAGCGTGGGCGCCCATCTACTTGTACCGGCATCTTCACATGGACCTGAAGACGGCGGACTTCTGGTTCGGCCTCGTTCTGGTGGTGACCGGCCTGTTCGCGACCTTCGTGGGTGGCCAGATCGGTGACCGCTGGCCTGGCGAAGATCGCGCGCGCGCCAATTTGCGCGTATGCGCGGTGACCACCCTGGTCAGCGTGCCGTTTGCGGCTGCCTGCTTTTTGGCTGGCTCACCGATCGGGTTCTTCGTGGGCATCGCGGCCGCCGAGTTTGCGATCTTCATGTCCACGTCGCCCATCAACGTGGTCATTCTGCAAGGCGTGCCCGTCGCGCTCCGTGCAAGCGCCATGGCGCTCTCCATCTTCGCGATCCATCTGCTCGGCGATCTCATCTCGCCCACGCTCATCGGCTGGATCTCGGACAAGTGGTCGCTGCAAGCGGCGATGTTCGTGCTTCCCGTCGCCCTCGCCGTCGCAGGATGGGCATGGTGGACCGGCTCGTCTGCTCGCTCGCAAACATTGCCCGCGACCTGATCGTTGCGACCCTGATGCGGGTCCTCTCCCGACCAAAGAACTTCTCTTCTTCTAGTCTTCCTGTCGCTCTAACCGATCAGTCGCCAAGATACAGCCGCAGCGACGTTGCGGCGTTGCGACGATCGAACACGACGCCTTTCAGCTCGTCGCGCTTGGAGATGTCGTCGAAGAGCGAGATGAGAAAATCGTAAAACGCGCGCGACTCGACGATGGCAAGCTCCATGCGCTGCGGATCGAGCAAATCGGCATCTTCGAGGGCGCTCATGGCGCCCATGAACGCATCGACACGTGGGTAGTCGCTGGCGCGAAGGAGCGGATAGCCGAGCGCCTGGAAGTAGGCGAGAAATTCGCGAACGAAGGCGAAGCCCGTCGCCGCGCCCCAGCGATCGTCAGCCGCCTTTGAATGCTCGGCCTTGCTGGCAAAGGCGCGCACGATCTGGGCGAACATCCACACGTCGCGGCGCAGTCGTTCGCTCGTCTCGCGCTTGATGACTGCACTGTCGAAGACGGCATCCTCACGAAGGCCGACGCCGAGAGCCTTGCCGAGAAAAAGAATGGTGTTCTCGAGCGCGGGGCGCAGCTCGGCCATGGCGCGGCGCAAGCGCAGCCGCAGCTCCTCGTCGGTGAGCCCCGAGT
>JBBSDY010000288.1:0-5827 GCA_038240245.1 Polyangiales bacterium | reverse complement strand
GTTCGTCGAGTATGCGAAGCGCTGGTGTCGTCGTGGGATCGCGATCCCGAAGTCGCTGGAGCAACTCCACGGCAAACGGAGAAGACAGCGGCCCAGTCCGAACGAAACGCAGATCGTCCGTGGCTCGCGACGGTGGTGCCTCGGTCACGCCGAGAAACGTATCGGCCAGCGAATCGGCTCGCTCCCGATCACTGCGGCCTTCCACGATGCGATCCGCCAGCCGGCGCAAGTTCTCGACCAGCAACAGACGCAAACACACGGGGATCGCCCAGAGCTCTCCGATTCGAAGGGGCTCGTGCTCCTGGTAAGCGCGGACGAAGCGCCGCAGCGACTCGGGCTCGAAACGGCTGTCGGTGTGCTCGATGTACGACCACACCAGGGCCATGACCCGCGGGTAACCCGACAGGTGCCCGTTGGCGAGCTTGGGCAAACCTCGGTAGAACCCCGACGAAAGATCGTCGCGAATTTCGCGCAGCTGCTCATCGACGACGTGGAAATTGTCGACGAGCCATTCGGCGGCCGGCACGATCGACCCTTGTTCGGCGATCGCTCGCGCGGTGGAGCGGTACGAAGCGAGCAGCGCGCGACCGTTGGCGCGCACCCGGGCCATGATTTCGCGACCACTGCGCCCTCGCTTGGTAAGCCGATGGGATCGAGACAGCTCGCGGGCCGCGGCCTCGAGGTGCTCGATGTCGAGAATCTCGCCAGATATCGGGTCGGCGGCCACGAACGCGCGCGACGCGACGGGCCCGTTGTTCAAGAGCACGACTAGAGGGCCGGCCGCCGCGAACCGAGAACGAGCCAGATAGCCATCACCATGACCAAGACGACGAAGCTCCCCCTCGCCAGGTCGACTGCACTGGCGACTCTGCCTTGTCCCAACAAGGCACCGAACGGTGCGACAACGACGGTTCCAAGGGCCCAGCGAGGCATCAGAGTGCTCCTTTTCGTCCCTGTAATCGACGACGAGCGCAGGCATTTCAAGATGCGTGCCTGATCGGAGGTACGTCTCTACGTCCCAAGACCCATGGACGCGCTGCGATCGCGCCATGCGTTGATCGCAGGCGCGTGATGGCGCAACGAAGGGGGCTCGGTGAACGTCCGGTGGGCATCCCCGCTGCCACGGACGGACGGGAGCCGGGCTGGTCCGAGGATTGCTACGACTTTGGAAGAGAAAGCGCGCCTACGATCGGACGCAACTGAGCATTCATGTGGCACCCGGCCACCTTGGGGAGGCAAACCGTGAGCACGAGCATGAACATCGATTCGCGCGAGCGCGAGACCGCGATCGCAACGCTCAATCGGCTCGTCGAAGTCTGCGAGGACGCCCACGACCTCTATGGGTCCGCATCTGCGGATACGCTGAGCCTGCCCCTGCGTGAGCTCTTCATCTGGCATAGCCGCCAGCGCGGACGATTCGCAGATGATCTCCGAAGGATCATTCGAAGGCTCGGCGGCACGCCCGCGGCGCGCAATACCGCTAGCGGCGCTCTTGGGCGCCGCTACCTCGACGTCAAGGCCGCGATGCTCGGCAACGATCTGGCCATTTTGCTCGAATGCCAACGGGCCGAAGAGCGTGTGAAGGGCGCCTACGAGACGGCGACCCGTCACCCTCTCGCGTGGGAGATCTACGATCCGATACGCCAGCACTTCGAGATCGTGTGCGCCGCGTACGAGCACTTGCGCCGCCTGTGCGATATCGCCTCTTAGTCATGAAATTTCGGACTCATCACCTCGTCGGCGCTGGATTCGCAGCGACGGCCCGTCCGTTGCATGGCAGATTCCGTCCCACGAGATGGAGCCAATGCACGATACCCTCGACCGAGCGAGAGAGGATGGGCCGAGCGAAGATGGGCCGAGCCAGGCAGAAACGCTGCTCGCCTCCTCGGAGCGACTCAGGCACTGGGACCGCCTTTCGACGCTCGCGCGTGTCGCGGCAACGATGGCCCATGAGCTTGGTACACCCCTCAATGTCGTCGAGGGCCGGGCGTCTATGCTCCTGTCCGGAGATCCCACTCCAGCCGACGTGAAAAAAAACGCGCAGATCATCGTTCAACAGTCGGCGAAAATGACGGCAATACTGCGTGATCTCGTCACGTTCGCTCGCAGAGCACCGGTGGCCCGAGCAAGGGTCGAGCTCGACCTCGTGGTGCGCTCGGCGATTTCCCTCGCCGAACGCTCGGCGAGGGCGCACAACGTCCGCATCTTGCTCGACATCGCAGGCGGGGGGCACGACGTGCATGGCGACGCGGACAGGCTCATGCAGGTCGCCATGAATCTCATGGTGAATGGAATCCAGGCCATGCCCGACGGTGGAACCCTCACCGTCACGCTGCGAACCGAGCTGACGGCGCCTCACGACGATCCCGAAGGCCCGCGGGTCGACCACGTCTGCCTGGCCATCGCCGACACCGGACCGGGCATCGCCGATGAGGCGCGCGGTCGGCTTTTTCAACCGTTTTTCACGACCAAGACCATTGACGAAGGGGTGGGGCTCGGCCTGGCAATCGCCTAAGGGATCGCCAAAGATCATCGCGGCATCATCGAGCTGCAGGCCGAGACTGGCAGGGGAGCTTGTTTTCTGCTTCGCCTACCGAAAGGAAACGTGAATGCCGAGTAGCGTCCTGTTCGTCGACGACGATCCCGAGATGTGCGACCTGGTCGCCGATGCTCTGAAGAAGCGTGATTTCCGGGTCGAGGTACATACGTCGGCAGACGAAGCCCAGCAATTGCTGCGCGCCGGGGATTACGACGTGGTCGTGACGGACGTCAACATGAAGGGCATGAGCGGGCTCGATTTCTGCCGCTGGACGAACGAAAATCGCCCGGACATTCCGGTCGTCGTGGTGACGGCATTCGGCAGCATGGAAACCGCCGTTTTGGCGATTCGCGCCGGGGCTTATGATTTCATCGCCAAGCCGATCCAAATGGACGATCTGGCATTGACCTTGAGCCGCGCCATCCAGCTTCGTCACCTTCGGCAAGAGGTCAAACGCCTCCGCAGCGAGGCGGCAACGCCCAAGACCTTCGACGACATTCTCGGAAAGAGTGCCGCCGTTCAGGGCGTGTACGACCTGGTCGAGCGGGTGGCCGACTCCGACGCCACGGTGCTGGTCACCGGTGAGAGCGGCACCGGCAAAGAGCTGGTCGCCAGGGCCCTTCACCGCCGCGGGCGTCGGAGCGGGGGTCCCTTCGTCGCCATCAACTGCGCGGCCCTGCCCGAATCGATCCTGGAAAGCGAGCTCTTCGGTCACGTACGCGGCGCGTTTACCGATGCCAAGGGCGCCAAGGCGGGCCTCTTCGTGCGTGCCAACGGCGGCACGCTGTTTCTCGACGAAATCGGCGAGATGCCCCTCGGCATGCAGGTCAAGTTGCTGCGCGCATTGCAGGAACGCACCGTGCGGCCCGTGGGCGGCGAAGAAGAGTTGCCGTTCGACGCAAGGGTGGTGGCAGCCACCAACCGCGATCTCGAAAGTGATGTCGCCGAGCACCGTTTTCGCGAGGACCTCTACTACCGCGTCAACGTGGTTCGCATTCAGGTGCCGCCCCTGCGGGCGCGTGGCAACGACATTCTGCTCATCGCCCAGCACTTTCTCGATCGGTTCGCCAAGCAGTCCGACAAAAAGGTTCTCGGATTTTCCAGCCCAGCGGCCGAAAAGCTGCTCGCCTATGACTGGCCCGGCAATGTGCGCGAGCTACAAAACTGCGTCGAGCGGGCGGTGGCGCTCACCAAGTTCGACCAGCTCCTGGTCGAAGATCTCCCCGAAAAAGTGCGCGAGCACAAAAATACTCGCTTCGTCATTGCCACCGAGAATCCCGCAGAGCTGCTTTCGATGGAAGAAGTCGAGCGGCGCTACACCTTGCGCGTCCTCAGCGCCGTGAACGGGAATAAGACTCTCGCAGCGCAGGTGCTCGGGTTCGATCGCCGAACGCTGTACCGCAAGCTCGAGCGGTACGGCGTGGGTGAAGCTTCACCCCCCAAGCCAGACCCCACTCCGGCCTAGTGCTCGCGCGGCTTTCGCCTCACCGGCAGGCCGCCACGTAGTGCAACAAGCCGACACGCGGCACATCGCGGGCGGGGTGATGCGACGTTGGCATGCCTGGTGCTACGAGGTAGGGCGCCTTCCCACTCACGTCTCCGCTCCCCTCCATGTTCGAATGGCCACGCACGCACAATCGGCCTCGCCAGGTCTTCGTGGCCGACGACGACCCCGAGATGCGGGGACTGATCGCCAGCTTGTTGCGGCAGGACGGATACGAAGTCTCCGAATCGCCCGATGGAAGCGCGGTGCTCGAGGCACTGCGCTCCTGCCCACAGTCGCCGCCCGACTTGTTGATTTCCGATGTCGAGATGCCCCGCAGCAGCGGACTGCGGGTGCTGGCTGCCGTGAAGCGTAGCTTTCCGCACCTTCCCGTCGTGCTCATCACGGCGTTCGGCAGCGCCGAGGTACATCGTGAGGCGCGACGTCTGGGCGCTGCGGCCGTCCTCGACAAGCCGTTCGGCATCTCCGACTTGCGCGATCTGGTTCGCCGGCTGCTCGCCCTGGGATGAGCGAGCGACGAGCAAAGTGCCAACGGAGCCCTTGTTGCGTCGGAAAATCGGGCGGAAGGCTTACACCCGAAGACCTAGGCCCACGGATTGACGTGGCAATCTCCGCGGGCAAGAATGAGGACATCCATGGACTCACCCGAGAACGGGATGCGAGCTCGACGGCTGGTGCTCCTCGTCGATGATTGCGCCGAGAATCGCGAGATGTACGCCGAATACCTGGGCGACGAGTTCGCGATCGCCGAAGCGGCCAGCGGACTCGAAGCCATCGAGCAGGCGGTGAATCTGCAGCCCGATTTAATTGTGATGGATCTCACGCTTCCTGGAATGAATGGCGTCGAAGCCAGTCATCGGATCAAGCGCGACCCGCGAACCCGCACCATTCCCGTGCTCGTCGTTACGGGCCAATCCGAGCCCACTTCCAGCACGGGACCGAGTTGGGACGCATTCCTGACCAAGCCATGCCTCCCATCGGTTTTAGCTGCCCACATCCATCGCGCCCTGAAAAACGTGTGCCCTGTCGAAGATGCGCTGCTGGCGAATCCGATCTCCTGACTTCGGCGCGGCTAAGCGGTGCGTTTTCGTTCGTCGAAGTTTCGCTGCTCGGCGTTGCCCTGGGTGAGCTCGCGCCACGCGACGCGAGCCCCATGTTGGACGACTTCAATCAGTTGCTCGCGATCGGTCGCGCTCAGCGAATCGGAAGTGAACGCATGGACGAGCGTCTCTGCCTGCTCGCGGGTCCCCGGCCACACCAGGGGAACCTCCATCCACTGCTGTTGCAATCGGTGCAGCATGCAACGCGCCCAGCGCCGTCCGCGATCGTCGAACTCTCGCTGCTCTACCGATGTGACTAGCTCCAACATGGGGCCTTCTCCTGTTGTTGCGAACGACGGTTGCGATGACTCAACGACGGTTGCGACGACTCACAGATTGACGCCCACGCCGCCCAGCAAGGCCAGGGCGCCCGGGTTGGGCGTTACATAGGCGCGCCCCTCGGCCGAGATGTACGCCGCGCCGAAGTGATACGCCGCCAGGAAGCCGGGCTGGAAGGCCAGCACGATGTCGGGCTGATCGGCGCGACGACCGAAGCCGTTATCCCCGACCCGCAGGAAAGCGGGTCCCAAGAAGGCGTAGGGACGAAGCTCCCAGCTATTCCCAGGCCAGAACTTGTATCCCAGCTCTCCACCCACGAATGCCGCGTTACCCGAGTAGTAGGTAAAAGCGCCGCCGAGGTAGACACCGGGATGGAACGTCGCGCCGATTCGCCCGCCGACGCCC
>JBBSDY010000287.1:0-5828 GCA_038240245.1 Polyangiales bacterium | reverse complement strand
CGGAGGCCACGAGGCAGAACCGGCAAGTCGCCATGTCGGGGATGCGAATGCGGCGCAGGGTATCGTCTCCCAGGAGCCGCTCGAGATCGTTACGGCCCTTGATGACGCGGTAGCCCATCGACGCGCTGTCGTGCACAGCCACCATGTGCTCGCCGTCGGTCACCAGCAGATTCATCCCGTTGCTCGCCCCGCCCTCTTCGGCGCGCAGGCGCGCGATGAGCGACAGCGTCGAGCGGATGGCGGCGCGCGTTCCCGTGGGATCGACAGGCCCCGTCGAGAGGTTGCCGGTGTCGTGCAGAAACGACAAAAATAGGTGAAAAAGAAGCTCGCTGTCGGTGTCGCCCCGAACGTTGCGGCGAAGAAATTCGGGAAGCGAATCGGAAACGCGTTCGCGAAGCGAGCCGACTCCGTCGATGGTTCCGGTGTGCGCGAAGAGCCACTGACGGTAGCGAAAGGGATGCGTATTTTCGGTGCGGAGGTTGCCAACGGTGGCGGCGCGGACGTGTCCGATGAGGACGTCGGCTCGCAAATCCTTGGCGAGCACCGACACGTCGATCTCGGGGCGCTCGTCGATGGGTCTGCGTCGAAGAAGCACCTCGCCCGCCTGGTAGAAGCCGATGCCCCAGCCAAGCGTTGCGCCGCGGGCGACTACGGTGAGCGGCTTGTTTTCGAGCTCGAGAACACGAGCGCCAAGGTCTGCTCGGTTACCGACGAAGCCGAAAAGTCTCGCCATCGTTTTTCCTCGGAGGGTGAGCTCGGAGCCGAGCTCGGCCGGTATCGGTCAACGTCGATAGAGCCGCCGCGTGCTCATTCTGGAAACGACCCGCGCCGTTCGCTGCGCGGTCATCTGCGCCCAGTAGTTGGAGAGCCAATTGACCAACGTGATGGCCATCACCCCCATCGTGATGGGAACGACCGACCGCCAAGCAATGACTTGTGTAAGGCTATCTCCCATTTGTGTCTCCGTTCCTCGGCTCGACCCAGTTCGCGCTTTTTGGATCCTGCTGGCGCTCTCTTCTATAGGTATGACGTGAGCGCACCGAAGGACAAGCACCGATTGCGACTCCCTCGCTGAAAAAAACAGCTGGCTCTTCGGCACGTGATACCTTTCCCCACCATGTCGTTCCCGTCTGAGCTGCGTGGTTCGCTGGCTGCGCTTGCCCTGGTCGTGGTCGGTTGCTCTGCGGTGTACCCCGAGCTGCAGACGCCCGTGCGCTCGGCCGAAGGGCGCGAGCTCGAAGGTCCGCCTTCCGGCCTACGCTGGGTAGCCTTCAAGGGCGCGACGGTGCCAGCGGACACACGCGACGGACGTAAGTGGGGCAGCGATCTAGGTCGCAAATCTCCCGATCCGTACGCGGTTCTGCTCGTGAACGGAAAATTGTTGCTCAAGACGCCGGCTCAGGGCGGAACGCTCACGCCAACCTGGTCCGATGGGCCGGCGGGCAACTTCCGTTTGAAAGAAACCGACCGCTTCCGCGTCGAGCTCTGGGACTCGAACACCATCAACGACCACCCCATCGGCATCAAAGAGATCGGCCAGCTCGACGACGAAGTCGAGCGCACCGGGCAGGCCGACATCGAGTGCGACACGGGCGCTCACGTCCGCATTGCATTCGAGCCCGCTCACGGCAGGCTCGGTCTCGGCTTTTACTACGAGCTTCGGGTCGGTGAGGTCTATGTCACACGGATGTACCAGGAGTCGCCCGCGGGTCGCGCCGGCATCAAGCAGGGCGATCAGATCATGATGCTCGACGGCAAGCCGGTGGCGAACATGAAGTCGGGTGAGGTGCAGAGCATCCTCAACACGCCGCACATGAAGGGTCTGGCGATGACCATTCGCCATCCTGGCAGTCCGGAGCTGCCGCTCACCTTGAAAGAGGGAGCCATTTACCCGCTCTTTAGTGAAATGGGGACGCTTCGATAGGCGTCACGACGCAGGCCGGTCGAACCTGAGCCAAAACGACGGCCAAGAAGCACCTAAGAGAAAGAGGGTTTGCCTCGAAGGCGCGGGCCCTCGCTGGAACTATCCGCCATCAACGGAACCGCAAACATCGCACCCAATGAGATCCTGGCGACACCGCTGGGCTCATTGGTCAATTGAAGCTAAGCTCGTCTGGTTCCCGCAAGGGAATTGCCGCACTGTCTCTTTAGGAGGTCTTGCTCATGAAATCGACGTCCGCCTGGGTTATCGCTTCGTGTTTGCTCGTTGCCTGCGGGGGCGACGACACGACGACTGGCGGCGGCGCGAGCAACGCGACCACCGGCTCGGCTGGCAGCACGTCCACCTCGGCTGGCAGCACGTCCACCGGTGCGGGAGGATCCTCCGCAGGCGCGGCGGGTGATATGGGCGCTGCCGGAGCCCTGGCGACCGGCGGAGCTGCCGGTGCGACGGGCGTCGGCGGCGCAGTGGGCGTGGGGGGTGCAGCCGGTAGCGGCCCGCAGCTTCCCGCCGACGAGACCCTCTGCGGCATGGTCACGATCACGCCGGACGCCGGCAAAATGACCAAGACCATCGCGGCGGGCAAAGTGACGGCGGTGTGCGCGGGCGCGGTCGTGACCATCCCCATGGGCGTCTCGATCACCGTGCAAGGAACGCTGCGCGTCGACGGCACGTCGGCGATGCCCGCCAAGTTCCAGGGCGCTGCCCATGGATCCCAGGGATGGGAGGGCCTCGTGCTGGCGAGTGGCGGCAAGCTCGCGATGACCTACGGAGAGATCCACGACGCCGTCATGCCGATCGACTCCAAGGCAGGCGCCGACTTTCAGGTGGATCACATCGTCATCGACAACTCGAAGAACCTGCTGCACTTCGCCTCGGGCGGGACGATGAACCACGCGGCGTTGCACGGTTTGGGTGCCATGCAGGGCAAGGACCCCATCGTCGTCGACAACGCTTCGCCGCACCTTTCCAATACGCTCGTCGACAAGGGCAACACCGGCATGGACTTCATCACGGTCAACGGCGGAACCCCCGTGTTCGACTACATGGACATCACGAGCTGCCACTGCGCGTTTCACTTCAACGCCGGCACCGGCATCACCATCAGCAATTCGAACATCCACGGCAACGCCTACGGGCTCATGGTCGAAGGCTCGACGACCAACAGCATCGTTCACAACAACTTCACCGCCAACAACCCCAACATCGGTGACTGCGGTGGTGGCTCCTCGGCGACGGTCAAGGACAACTACTTCCAGGGCCCCGCGTTCGCCGCCAACTGCCCCAAGCTCACGTCCACCACCCCGGCCGGCGCCGCCTATCCGCTCACCGGAACGGGCGCCGTGGGTCCGCAGCCTTAACCCTGGCGATCACCCGAGGTGAACGTTCGAGGCGTCCTTTTTCGCCTGTTCAACGCTTTGCAAATGCGGGGAGTTTCAACCGCCAATGCGCCAAGGGCAGAGATTTTGGTTTTTTGATCGTCCGTGTGCTGACGTTCCTGGGGTTGCTCTGCGATGTCGTCTTTGTGGGTCAGCGAGGCTCGGCGGTTTTGCCGAACGGCTCGCCCAGCCAGGCTTCGTAGAGTTGGCGAGCGGATTCGGAAGCATCACCCAGGGGGACGATCTTCGCTTCCGGCAGAAGCGGCGGGTCGAGCGTCAACTCGACCGTTCGAACCCACCCGTCGCGAGCGAAAAGAACCGGAACGCTTTGCCCCGGCGAAAGCCCGGTGAGGGGGAGCTCGAGGCGCGCGTCGGGCAGCCTGCGCCCGCCAATGGCCATGATCTCGTCGCGCGCGTCGAGGCCGGCCCTCTGGGCAGCGCCCCCCCGCGGCACGGCATCGATCACCGTGCGCCCGGCGTCGAGCTTGAGGCGGGCGCCCAGCGACGCAGGCGGGCCTTCGCGTCGCGCGCTGCGCTCGAGCGCGAGACCTGCCTTGGTGAGCGTTTCGTCGAGATCGATGGGGGCGGTCCCGCTGACCCAGAGGGCGAAGCAGTCGTCCAGCGAGACGCCCGCCACGCGCGCGAAAATCGAGGGAAGCGCGTCTTCGGGCACGGGCACACCCCGGGCGCCGAACTCCCAGTAGAGATGACGGAGCACGTCGTCGAGGCAGACGCGGCCGAGCGTTCGGTGGCGCAATGTCAGATCGAAGAGGACGCAAACGATCTCGCCCTTCAGGTAGTAGCTCACCGTGCTATTGAGCGAATTCTCGTCGGGCCGGTAGGCCTTGATCCACGCATCGAACGACGATTCTTCGAGCGAGTGGGCGAGGGCGCCGGGCGTGTCGAGGAGCCTGACCATCTCGTCGGCGAGGTGGGTCAGGTACTCGGTGGCGGTGCAGAGCCTGGCGAGGCGCAACGTGCGCCAGTCGTAGTAGCTGGTCGCGCCCTCGAACCACCAGAGCAGGCGCGTGTAACTCTCGTGCTCGTAGCGATAAGGCGAAAGCCCCTCGGGACGGATGCGCTTCACGTTCCACAGGTGGAAGTATTCGTGAGCGATGAGCGACAGGACGTCGAGGTACCCGCTGCGCGTGTGAAACGAGCTCGGCTTGGACATCAAGGTCGAACAGTCGCGATGCTCGAGGCCCCCCCGGCTGCGCGGCGAAATGTGCCACAAGAAGAGGTACCGATCGTAGGGCAGGGCGTCCTCGAGGCTGTGATCGCCGGCGATGAGACGGGCTTCTGTCTCGACGATGGTCCGCGTGTCGGCGGCGAGCTTGTCCCAGTCGACGCTGCGGGCGTCGGCGCTGTCGGTGGTCGCTAGGCGGTGTGTCTTGCCCAGAGTGGAGAACGATCGCTCGAGGAGCTTGCCGCATTCGAAGGGCGCGTCGCAGAGCTCGTCGAAAGTGGCGGCGAAAAAGACGCGCTCGGCGGGCATGCTGTCATCCCTGATGAGCGCCGTCGCCACGTCCCAGTCGAGCGGAACGTCGACCTTGACCCGGGCGCCGGCTCCCGGTGCTTCTTCGAGCGTCAGGTAGGTGGCAGCGCCGTTCCAGTAGGCGTGATCGGCGTCGACGTGGTTGGTGCGCACCGTGAGCTCGTTGGCGTAAAGGCGGTATTCGATCGCAATGGCGGTCGCACTGCCGTGCTCGATACGCCACGCGTTCTTTCGAATCTTACGTGCCGCGATCGGGTGACCGTCGCCCGTGGCGGTGAGGCCTTCGATGTGGCGCGCGTATTCGCGCACGAGGTATGATCCCGGCGTCCAGACGGGCATGAAAAGCGTGAGCGGCGAGGGCAGCTGGCCTCCATCGGTCGTCGATCGGATCGCCGTCTTGACTCGAAGCTGGTGTGCCTTGGCGTCGGCGATGCCGACCTCGTGCATGATTTCGAACACCTCGGCAAGGTGCCAAAGATCGGGCACGAATTCCAGCTCCGATCTTGACCGGCCGAGCCATTGCTGAGACCCTTTGCCCCTAACCCATGAATCGAAAAACCCTCCTGTTGGTGGCGCTGGTCTCGGTGGCTCTTTGCGTCCTGTCGAATTGTGGAGCCTACGGTCGTGGCTTTGGCGCGCTCGACGCGGCAGCGTGTCCAGAGCTGGGCGGCAACGCCGACGCCCTGCGCGCCCGGTACGCCGCTGACGCCCGGGTGAACGGCAAGATTCGCGCTTTCGTGCAGGCCGCCAAGGATCTGGGCGCGGTGTCGCTTCAGATCGAAGCCGAGGCCGCCGAGGCTTGCCAGCGGATGGGAACCGATCTCGGGGTGACGCCTCAAGAGATGGCGCCGCGAAGCGAGCCCGGGGGAAAAGCAACGGGGAGCTGCGCTGCGCTGTGGCCTTGGGGACGCCTGCGGAGCCTGCTGTGACTGCTGTGACTGCTGTGACTGCTGAGACTGCTGTGTGGGTTGACGCGGGTGCGGTGCTGACCCTGGTAGCGGTGGGGTGTTGGGGG
>JBBSDY010000286.1:0-5837 GCA_038240245.1 Polyangiales bacterium | reverse complement strand
GTCGAAGCAACCGCGCCCGGCTTTTTGAAGGCGTCGGCACGCGTGACGCTGGTCGCCGGCGAAAAGCAGGCCGTCACCATCAAGCTCGATGCCGATCCCAACGCGGCCCGAGCGGCGCTGCTTGCTCCGACGCCCGAGGCAGAGCCGGGCGCGGGAGGCCGCGCGATCCTCACGCGCGATCTCGACTCGACATCGCACTCCGAAAGCTCGAGCACGTTGGCAGCGACGCCCAACCACACCGCCGCTTATGTGGTGTGGGGAGTGGGTGCCGTTGGCTTCGCGGTCGGGGCGACGTTCGGAGTGCTCGCGCTCAGCGCCAAACAGGATCTCGACAAGCAGTGTCCGCAGAGCGTCTGCCAGCCGGCGTCGCAAGAGAAGCTCGACGATGCCAAGGCATTCGGCAATGTTTCCACGGTGGCTTTCGCGGCGGCCGGAGCTGGTGTCGTTCTCGGCACGATTCTCTATCTTTCGGCGGGCCCGAACTCGAAGTCGAGCGCACGGGACAGGTCCCTTCCCAGCGACGCCTCGCGCTTTCGCGCCCGGCCGTACGTCGGGCTAGGACAGGCGGGAATCGCCGCGGAATTTTGAGTGAGACGGCTCGCGCTCTTCTCGTGCGCGGCTCTCTCGTTCTCGCCGTTGGCTCGAGCCGACGTACCCATCTACTCGACGCCCTGGGCGCTGCGCAGCGTCAACCCTTCCACGGCGGTGCGCGCTGACACGGTTCTCGCCGTTCAGGACGCGGGCACGAGCCTGGCCGGCATCCTCTCTGGCTCGTACCAATTCATTGCGCGCAGCTCGATCGGACTGCGACAGTCCTGGGTCAGCCAATTGCGGCCGGCGACCGAGCCTCTCGTGTTCGGAAACCCTGGCGTCTATTTGAATTATTCTCCCCTCCTGGGAGCGCCCTTTCGATTGAATCTATTCTTCGGGGCATCGGCTCCGCTGGGGCAGGGCGGTGGCAACGATGCCAACCCCGACCTCTACAAAGCCATCACGGGCGGCTCGTACGCGCGCTCTGCCATGGACGGGTCGCCGTTCTCGATCAACTTCGCCACCTTCGCGCTGGGGGCCGATTGCGCCTACGTCCACGATGACGTGACCCTTCAAGTGAGCGCCACTTTCTTCCAGGGATTTCGCGCGCGCGGCGATCGCGTGGAGCCCGATTTGCATCGCACCAACGCCACCGGAGGGATCCACATCGGATATGCCGCGTCGCCGTTCTGGATCGTCAGCACCGAGATCCGCTACCAGAGATGGCTCAGCACGCCCCACAGCGTGGAGATCGATGCAGAGCGACGCGATCAGCTGACGGCGGGGGCCGGGTTTCGATTCGACATACCCTTCGCCGAGCATGGCCACATGAAGCCGGGGCTGGCGTTCTTCCTTCCCCTCGACGGACCCATGACCACCGCCGGCTACCGAACAGTGGAGCTCGACTGGCTCGTGGTGTTTTAGGTCAACCCATCTCGACTTCGACCACGTGCTCTTTGCGGTCGTCGAAGACGGGTACGATGTCGCCGGCCATCGGTTGGCCGTCGACGCGCATCAGCTTCACGCCTTTCGAAACGTGGTCCGGGTTCTTGACGTCGATGCGGTACGTCGCTCCGCGAAACTTGCGGGTCACCTGAAACCCTGGCCACGCCCTGGGAATGCAGGGGTTCACCTGGAGACCGCTGTACGTCGGGATGACCCCGAGGATGTATTTGACGCCCGCCTGGTAGCACCACGACGCCGTGCCCGAGAGCCAGCTGTTGCGCCCGAGCCCAAACTGCGGGTGCTCGTCGCCGAGAATGTTTTGGGCATAGACGTAGGGCTCGATCTCGTAGGTGTCGATCGAGTCGTTCTTCGCGGCCGGGTTGATTTGATTGTAGTACTGAAACGCGCGATCGCCGTTGCCCACCATTGTCTCGGCGATCATGACCCAGGGGTTGGCATGCAGGAAGATACCGCCGTTTTCCTTGGCGCCCGGCGGGTACGTCGTCACGCCGCCCTTGGTAGGATCGAATCCGTCGTATCCCGGCGCGCTCAGCTTGATTCCATTCTTCGTGTTCAGGTGCGAGTGAACCGAATCGAGCGCCATCTTGGCGCGATCGGCCGGAGCAAATCCAGAAATGACCGGCCAGCTTTGTCCGTTCGTCCAGATCTTGCCCTGGGCATTCTTGCTCGACCCGATGGGGCTGCCGTCGTGATCGAAGTAGCGCACGTACCACTCGCCGTCCCACGCGTACTCGTTCACCAGGGCGCGCATGTGCTCGTAGTCTTTTTGAAACTGGTCGGCGAGGGCGGCTTCTTTGCGGAACCGGCACAGCTCGATGAGCTCGAGCAGCACCTTGCCATATTGGTTGGCAATGAACAGCGACTCGGCGCCCGCCTTCAGATTGACGGTGTCGTTCCAGTCGGCAAAGCCGAGCAGCGGAAGGCCGTGCTTGCCCACGTTCTTTTTGGTGAAGGCGACGCTGCGCTTCAGATGGTCGTGCACCGTTGCCGACTCAACCACGTTGCCGGCCTTGTCCTTGTCGTAATAGGGCAACACCTTGTCGAGGAAGGCTAGATCTCCTGTCTCTTTCAGGTAGGCGGTCACTGCGAGCACGATCCAGAGGTGATCGTCGCCATAATACTTGGGCCGATCTTCGGATTCGCGCGAGTCGCCCTCGTTGGCGACCATCGTCGACGCATAGAACTGGTGCATCGCCGAGCCGTCGGCCTTCTGCACGCTGAGGAGCTTCTCCATGAGCTCGCGCGCCTGGTCGGGCATAGCCGACATCACGCCCATCACGTCCTGCGAGCTATCACGAAAACCGATCCCGCGACCGCCGAAGCCAAGCTGGTAAAGGGAGAGATCGCGTGACCAGTTCTTGGTCATGTAACACTGCCGCGGATTGTGCACATTGAGCATGCTGTTCATGCTGCGGTCGGGGGTTTCGACCTGCACCTTGCCGAGGTAGTCGTCCCAGTACGTCTTCATCGCCGCGAGAGCTCGATCTCCGGACTCGGTCGACTCGTATTTTTGAAAGAGGGACCGGGCGGCCTCGAGGCTTTCGGCGTGTTGCCCGTCTTGCTGGGTGAGCATCGTGACGAACCGCTTGCTTTCACCGGGCGCGAGCTTGCCCAAAGAAAGGAGCAGCGCGCCGATGTTGTCGCCCCGCAGCGCCTCGTAGTTGGACAGCTCTTTCGCCTGCAGTCCGAGCGGGCTCTGCCAGGTGCCGTACTCGTTGTCGCCGAGCAACCGGCGGCGATCGGTCTCGAACGAAGATGCCGCGACGTTCGCCGTGAAGTAGTTCTGCTTGATGTCGCGGAGCATGAAAGGATACTGGGCCAGCACGACCCTGTCGCCGCTGCGGTGGGCCTTGCAGATCATCGTCTGCGGACACCAGTCGGCGTTGGTGAATTGCATCAGCGCATTGGGGTGCGTGTATTCGAGCACCGGAATCGCATCGATCTCGAGCGGCGCCCCCGTCTCGTTGGTGATGCGCACATCTTGCAGATAGATGGCCTCACCGGTGGGAACGAACGAGGTGATTTCGGCGCGGATGCCGTGAAACTTGGTGATCCAGCGCGAGTAGCCGAGGCCCACGCGGCACTCGAACTTCTCGTAGGCGTCGAGTGTCGGAACGAAGAAGGGCGAGAACACACGGTAACCCGAGCCTTCGGGTAAACGAAGGTATAGGGTGCTGCCCTTGAGCTGCGATCCGGGAAGCTGCGGAATGTACTTGGTGATGCGATTGAGCGCCGGATCGCCCTTGCAGATCAAGAGACCCCCGGTGTGATCGATGAAGCCACCGAAGCCCAGCGTTCCCACGTAGTTGATCCACTTGGCCGGCGTCCTCGGGTTGGTGATCACGTACTCGCGCTTAAGATCGTCGAAGTGTCCGTATTTCATAGGGCGCAGAGTACCCACGCGGGGCGGGGCCGCGCAACTGGCTCCGAAGTGCTATGCCTCTGCGATGCTTGCCGGAAAACACCGCAAGATCCTCGGTTTTTGCGCGCGCGTCCCCGCTCTTCTGGCATTCGTTGCCGCATGCCGGGCCTCGGCGGGTCCCCCGCCACCGCCGCCGCCCGACGCCATGGCCAAGGCCGTCAAGCTCGAGGTCTTTGCTCGCGGACTCGCGGAGCCTGTGGCGCTGGTGTTCGCGCCGGGCGACAAGCTCGGGCGAATCTTCATCGTCGAAAAGACGGGGCGCGTTCACGTCGCGCGCGAGGGTCGCGTCGAGCCAGCGCCCTTCGTCGACATCTCCGACAAGATCTCCACCGGTCCGGAGCAAGGCTTGCTGGGCATCGCGTTTCATCCGCGATTTTCGGAAAACGGCAAACTTTACGCGAACTATACCGACCGCAACGGCGACACCAACGTCGTCGAATGGACAGTCTTCAAGAACGAGCCGGGCCGCGTGGATCTATCGCAAGAGAAGCGGATCTTCTTCGTCGAGCAACCGTACGCCAACCACAACGGCGGGGACGTCGTCTTCGGACCGGACGGCAAGCTGTACGTCGGCCTGGGGGACGGCGGCAGCCGCTTCGATCCGCACGGCAACGGGCAGAACCGGAGCACGCCTCTCAGCAAGATGTTGCGCATCGACGTCGATGCGCCCGCCCCCAAGCCCGAGACGGTCGCGCTCGGCCTGCGCAATCCTTGGCGCTACTCGTTCGATCGAAAGACGGGCGATCTCTACATCGCCGACGTCGGGCAAAACGAGTACGAGGAGGTCGACGTGGTCGCCGGGGGCCGCCTCTCCGGTCAAAATTTCGGCTGGAGCGTGCGCGAAGGACTGCACTGCACCAAGGGCGATCCCTGCCCCCACGACGGATTCGTCGATCCGGTCGTCGAATACACACACGCTGAAGGATGCTCGATCACCGGTGGCCACGTGTACCGCGGCCAGGCCATTCCCGAGCTCGCGGGACACTACTTTTACGCCGACTACTGCACGGCGATCATCCGCAGCTTCAGATGGGAGGGCGGGCGCGCCAAGGAATCGTACAGCTGGCGGTCGATACTCGATCCCGACAGCAAGCTGGCCAAGCTGACCAGCTTCGGCGAGGACGAGCGCGGTGAGCTCTACCTCTTGTCGCAAGAGGGAACGGTCTACAAGCTCGCCCGCCGCTGAAAGCTAGCGCTCTTTTTGCAGCTCATCGAGCTTGCGGTCGATGTCGTCCTTCGACATGCCGAGCTCTTCGGCGATGGTGTGCACGTACGCTCGCTCGTCGTCGTGAACCGTGCCGTCGGCGACCGCCGCCTCGAGCAGGAGCTTGAAAGCGAGATCGCGCGCGTCGGGAGGCAAACGGCGCATCATGGCGGCGGCTTCGCTCTTTCCGGAGACCGGCTTGATCGAGGAGCGCTCGATGTCGGGGAACTTCATTGCTCGCAAGAGTCGATCGAGAAACTCGTCTTCCTTGGGATCGAGCTCGTGGTCGGCGATGAGGATTCCCGCGATCAAGCGACACACATCCTTGCCAAGCTGGTCGTCCACGTTGCCTCCGAGGCCGCGCATTCTACCTTACCTGGGCCCACCCCGTAGGAGAACACAAAGGGCTTCACGTTTTCGATGGTTGACCGTTCAGGCCTGGACGATGCAGCGCCGAATCGTCGCGACCGCGTTTCTGCTCGCCGTTCCGCTTTTGACCCCGGCCGCCGACGCTCAATCGTCCGCGGATCCCGTGCTCGTTGCAGCGCCGGGCGGCGCACAGATGCGCCGCAGTCGCTTCTTTCCATGGCGGCAGGCCGAGCCGGGACGCAGCTTGCCCGCCGATGCCGAGCTCACCTGCGAAGGCACGTGCACCGTTCGGAGCTTCGATGGCAACACCATCGTGCTCGACCCGGGCTCGCGCGTCACGATCGG
>JBBSDY010000285.1:0-5848 GCA_038240245.1 Polyangiales bacterium | reverse complement strand
CGGTCGTCGAAAAGATCGGCGGGTGCTGCGGGCTTGGGTGGTGCAGCGGGAGCTGCAGGGGGTGGCGCTCCGGCGGGATGCGCTCCCGCCGGCGGACGCTTGCCGCCGGGCCGTGGTGAGGCCGGCTCGGGCTTCGCTGCGCTCGCGCTCACGACGGGGCTGGGCGGCGGCGGGACTGCCGTCTCGACGACGTGCGGAGGGCTCGGAGGTGGGGGGGCCATCGTAAGGACAGCGGCCGGAGTCGGGGGCGTAAGGACGGTGGTCCCGCTATCTGCGGAGCCCGCGTTGCGGCGAGCAAAGATGAACCCACCGACGACGAGGAGCACGGTCACGGCGGCGCCGAGCCAGATCGCCTTGCGCGACTTCGACGGACCGGTGCCCGTCGCAGTCTCGGCCCACGATCCGCCCGTCTGAACCGAGCCCCCGGGCACGCCGGCGATGACGACGCCGCTGTCGCTCATGCTCGCCGCGTGAATCACGCGTGCGATGCGTTCGATCAGGATGCGCGCGCGCTTGGGCGCGAAGTCACCGAGCGCGGCGGCGAACTCGGCGATGTTCGCATAGCGGCGCCTGGGATCTTTTTCGAGACAGCGCAGCAGCACGGCATCGAGCGCTGGCTGCACTTGCGGACGGGTGGTGCGAAGCGACGGCGTGGGACCATTCAGGATGAGCGCGCAAAGCTGGGGCATCGTCTCGGCGTTGAAGGGGGGCTGTCCGGCGACGAGCTCGTAAAGGATGGCACCGAGCGCCCACAGATCGGTTCTCCCGTCGACATCGCGCGTGGAGGCCATCTGCTCGGGCGACATGTAGAGGGGCGATCCCATGACCGTTCGGGTTCGCGTCATCGCGTTGTCGGACGACGCGCTCTTGCCGGCCATCACCTTGGAGATACCGAAGTCGAGCACCTTGATGGCGTTGGTGCCATCGGGACGCCGAATGAGAAACAAATTGGCCGGCTTCAGATCACGATGGACGATGCCCAGGGCGTGCGCATGCGCGATGGCCTCACTCGCCTGAAGAACGTATTCGACGGCCTCTTCGACGGGCAGCGAGCCCCGACTGGCGAGCACCTGAGAGAGATCGGCGCCCTCGAGATACTCCATGACCATGTAAGGCGCGCCGGTTTCGAGCGTTCCGACGTCGATGACGCGAGCCACGTGCTCACTCTTGATCTTCACTGCGGCGCGCGCCTCGCGCGCAAAACGGGCCACCGCCTCGCCGCTGCCGAGGGCTTCTTTGATCAAAAACTTGATGGCGACGCGCTCTTCGAGCTGGATGTGCGTCGCCGCCACGACGACGCCCATGCCTCCCACGCCGAGCACCCTCTCGACGCGGTACTTGCCGGCGAGAATTTCGCCTTCTTGGACCGGAGCATCGGTCATCGAGGCGCGCTGGGGGTTTGCGTCGAGGCCAAGGACATAGGGGCCCTGCAAGTTAAGCACATGGGCCCGCCGAAGGAAAAGTCGCGCCCAAACCCGGCTAGTGGCAGGGGGAATTGCCGGAAGCGTGGCCGCAGTGCAGCGTGCGCAGGGCTGGATCGGCCATGTTGATCGTGGCGAGATTGCAGTGGTACGGACGACAAACGAGCTGGTTGGGGTCGAAACTGTTGCAGATCTGGGCGCAGGTCCCGCCCTCGAAGGGATGGTCGGCACAGACGTTTTGCATGCACCCGCAATAGGTGGTGCAGAGATCCCCTTCGCCGATGGTTTGCCCGGCGCATGTGCGCGCACACTTGTTCGTGTCGACGATCGCGCAGGTGGCGAGGGCTACCGCCAGGGTTCCGGCGGTTCCGACGAAGTCCTCGTCGCAGGTCGCTCCCGCATCGCTCGTGAAGTTGCGACCCAAACAGAAGGCATAGTCGATGAGCCCCTTTTTGCAGGTGGGATCGGCAGCGCACGCGTCGTACTCGGGGCAGCATTTCTGGGCGACGCACGCATTGCAAGGATCGGTCGACTTCAGGCTGCAAGAGCCCGGCATCGTCATCATCGTCGTCGTCGTCGTTCCGCCGTCGCCCGGGTCGAGGTTGGCGACGTCGATCCCGAGAATCGAATTGCACCCCAGGCTGGGCGCCATCAAAAGGGCGATGCACAACGCCGCGCTCTTCACCGCCAACACACTCGCGCGAGAGGGGGCAAATTACAAGACGCTTAGCGCGTCATCTCCGTTCCGATGCCTTGATCGGTGAAAATCTCGAGGAGCACGGCGTGCTTCTGGCGGCCGTCGACCATGTGGACCTTCTTGACGCCACCGGCGAGCGCCTCGAGGCCGCACCGGACCTTGGGGATCATGCCCTCGTTGATCACGCCGGACTCGATGAGAGTCTCTGCTTCGGCGGCGGAGAGGGAACGCACGAACTTGCCGTCCGCCGAGCGAACACCATCGACGTCGGTCAAGAGAAGAAGCTTCTCGGCCTTCACTGCTTCGGCAATCTTGCCGGCCACCGTGTCGGCGTTGATGTTGAGCGAACGATCCTCTTCGTCGACGCCCACCGGCGCGACGACGGGGATGAATCCCGAGTGCATGAGCTTGTCCAAGATCTCGGGGTTGACGTGACGGATCTCGCCGACGCGCCCCGGATCGACCATCTGCTCGTCGCCGGCCTTGTCCCTGGCGCGGACCGTCTCGAGCTTGCGCGCACGGATGAAGGCGTCGTCCTTGCCCGAGAGTCCGACCGCCCTGCCCCCCTGGTGACAGATGAGGCCCACGATCTCCTGGTTGACCTGCCCGCCGAGGACCATTTCGACGACGTCCATGGTGGCCTCGTCGGTGATGCGAAGCCCGGCCACGAAGGTGGAACCGACCCCCATCTTTTCGAGGGCGGTGTTGATCTGCGGCCCTCCGCCGTGGACGACCACGACGTGAATGCCGACGTACCGAAGCAGGCAAATGTCCTTGGCGAAGCTGGTCTTTAGCTCGGTGTCGATCATGGCGTGTCCGCCGTATTTCACGACGAAGGTGCGACCGTGAAAACGCCGGATGTAAGGAAGGGCCTCGTGCAAGACCGACGCCTTCTCCATGGGATTCTGCATCTGGGCGAGGTTTTTAGCACAAGTGGTGGTACCCTGGCGGACCGATGGCCCGCGATTTTGCCCGTACCCCCAAGATGGCGTTGCCATCTGGCGTGGGCGTCAACGCCGAGGTCGAGATCGCCGACACGGCCGTCCTTTTGGCTCTCTCGGGCCCCAACAACGAGTTGCTCAAGGCGCTGGGCGAAGAGAGTGGCGTCGGCGTCGGCTTGCGAGGCAACTCCATCCTTTTGGCGGGTGAGCCCGATCGGGTGGCGCTCGCCGAGCGCTTTCTCGGCGAGGCGGCGAGCCTGATTCGCGGAGGCACCGAGCTCGACGCCAACGACTGCATTCGCGGATTGCGCACGCTGCGCAGCGATCCGTCGTTCAAGCTACGCGACCTGTTCGACGAGGTGGTGCTCGTCACCCCACGCCACCGTCCGATCACGCCCAAGGGCCTCGCGCAGAAAAAGTACATCGAGGCCCTGCGCTCCCACGATCTCACATTTTGCATCGGCCCCGCCGGCACCGGCAAAACCTACCTGGCAATGGCCATGGCGGTGAACGGCCTCGTCACCCGGGCTTACAAGCGCATCATCCTTGCCCGGCCGGCCGTCGAGGCGGGCGAGAAGCTCGGGTTTTTGCCCGGCGATCTCGCCGAGAAGGTGAACCCTTACCTTCGTCCGCTCTACGACGCCTTGCACGACATGATGGACACCGATCGGGCCGAGGGTCTCATCTCCCGCGGCCAGATCGAGGTGGCACCCCTCGCGTTCATGCGCGGACGCACGCTCAACGACTCCTTCGTCATTCTCGACGAGGCGCAGAATGCCACCAGCGAGCAGATGCGCATGTTCTTGACCCGCCTGGGCTACGCCTCGAAGGCGGTGGTTACCGGCGACGTGACGCAAGTCGACCTTCCCAGCGCGAGCACGAGCGGTCTCGCCGAGGCGAAGCTGCTCCTGTCGAACATCCAGGGCATCGCGTTCTGCACGCTGACCGAGGTCGACGTCGTCCGTCACCCGCTCGTCCAGAAGATCATCGTGGCCTACGAAAAGCGCGATCAGAAAAAACGCGACGACGCCGCGAGACCCCCGGGGGGGACGACGACGCGCTCGGGATCGTGAGGTGGGAATGGAGGCCATAGCGGCGTGCATGGCCACGCTTCAGAGCGATCCGCGCCAAGCGCAGAGCATCGTCCTCTGCCCCCATCCGCTTTTGTGCAGCATTCGGCGCGACGCTCGCACCGTACTCATCGCCCCTGCCGCCGCCTGGGATCACGGCCGCGATATCTTTCGCCCTTACGCGTCAGCGTGCGCCGAAGGGCGAGCCATGCTCATTCTGCTCGGTCGCCCGCGCGACCCCGATCTCGCCCAGGCGCTCAACAAGGGGCTCGCTTCGCTACTCTCCGAAAGCCCCACCGCCGACGATCTCTTCGTGGCGCTGCACAACGCCTTCGAGCTCATGGAGGCCAAGTCTCGCGCCGAGAGTCGCGGCAAGTGGCTCAATCGCTATCGTTACGAGCTGGGCGAGCTCATCGAGTGCGCGCGCGCCATCGAGACCGAGCGTGACATCGACAAGCTGCTCGGCTTGATTCTCGAGAAGAGCCGTTTCATCACCGGAGCCGACGCCGGGAGCATCTACGTCGTCGAGGGCGATCGCTCGGGTCAGCCCCAGCTCAGGTTCAAGCTCTCCCAGAACGACTCGGTGAAATTCGATTCGCGCGAGTTCACCATTCCCATCAGCTCGCGCTCCATGGCGGGCGCCGCTGCGCTCCACGCCAAACCCATCAACATCGTCGACGTCTACGACATGCCCGCCGCGTCGCCCTTCGGATTCGATCGATCGTTCGACGACAAGATCGGTTATCGCACGCAGAGCGTCCTGTGCATGCCGCTCGTCTCGCGCGAGCACGAGGTCATCGGAGTCATCCAGCTCATCAACAAGAAGCGCGACAAAGAGAAGCGCCTTTACACCAAGGACGACGTCGTTCAGCAAGTGGTCGCCTTCGACGACCGATCGCAAGAGCTGGTCGGCACGCTGGCGGCGCAGGCGGGGATCTCGCTCGAGAACGCCATGCTCCTCGAAGAGATCCGGCGCATCTTCGAAGGATTCGTGAGCGCGAGCGTCGAAGCGATCGAGTCGCGCGATCCCACCACGAGCGGACACTCGAGAAGGGTTGCCGATCTCACGGTGGGACTCGCCAAGGCCGTCGAGCGCGTCGAGACGGGCCCTTATCGCGAGGCGGTGTTCACCCGCGAAGATTTGCGCGAGATCGAGTACGCGTCGCTGCTGCACGACTTCGGCAAGATCGGCGTACGCGAGCAGGTCCTGGTCAAGGCCAAGAAGCTCTACGATCCCGAGTTCGAGCTCATTCGCCAGCGCGTCGAGTTCGCCGTGCGCTCGCTCGAGGTCGAGATCCTGAGCCGCAAGCTGCGCTGCTTCGAGCAGCGCGCGCCCGTGCGCGAGATCGAGGCGCTCGATGCCGAGCTCGCCGAACGTCGCGCCGAGCTACTCGACGCCTGGAGAGCCGTGGAGAGCGCCAACGAGCCGACGGTGCTCAAGGGTGGCGACTTCAGCAAGGTCGAAGCCCTCGCCAAGCAGAGCTATGCAACGCTATCGGGCGAGCAGAGGCCGCTGCTCTCGCCGGCCGAGGTAACCAGCCTTTCGGTCACCCGCGGCTCACTCACGCCGAGCGAGATCGAGGAGATCCGAAGCCACGTCAGCCACACTTACACTTTCTTGTCGACCATCCCCTGGGGCAAGAGCTTCCGGCGCGTTCCGATCATCGCCGGTGCGCACCACGAAAGGCTCAACGGGACGGGTTATCCCAATCGCCTTCG
>JBBSDY010000284.1:0-5873 GCA_038240245.1 Polyangiales bacterium | reverse complement strand
GGCCGCCGAGCCCGTTGCTCCGCCAATCGTCGCGCCCATGGGTGCGACGCCGGCTCCCTCCGCGGCGCCCATCGATACCTCGCCCCCACCCCTTCCCGAAGCATCGTCCACGTCGAAGACCCTTTTGACCCGTCCTCCCGTGGCGCGCCCTCCCGTGGTGGCCGCACCCAGGCCGGCGCAAGCGCCTGCCCCCAGGCCGAGCAAGCCCGCGAAGCTACCCGAGTCGGAAATTCCATCGGGGATCTAGAGATGCGAAAGAGGCGTGCACTCTCTGTCGTGCTGGTCCTCTATCTAGGTCTCGGAACTGCTCACGCCGCGCCAAGAGCACGGCCGCACGCCACGAGCCAGCCTGTCGCCGACACCAAAGGGCAAGTCGCGAAGACGATGGAGGTTGCGCAGAAAGTCTATTTGCAAGGTACGGCGCACTACAAGGCGGGCCGCTTGCTCGAGGCGTTGGCGGCTTTTCGCGCATCGTACGACATGGTGGCGAGCCCCAACTCCCACATCATGATCGCGCGCACCCTGCGCGACAAGGGCGACATCGCCCAGGCCTATGCCGAGTACGATCGCGTCGTCGTCGAGGCCGATCAAGCGGTCGAGCGTGATTCGAAGTACCAGGCGACCGCGGACGCCGCCCGCGCCGAGCGCGGCAAGCTGCGCGAGAAGCTGACGATGGTCATCGTCCGCGTCCGAAACCCGCCCGACGATCTGCACGTGGTCGTGGGAGACAAGCCCATCGAACGCGCCGACTGGGGCAAACCGGTGCCGGTGCTCGCTGGCCCGCTGGTCGCGCTGGGGGTCGCGGGGGGCAGACCCGACCAGCGGCAAGAGGTCTCCGGATTTCCGAATGACGAGTTGGTCGTTTCGTTCGACTACAGTGCGCCGCCTCCCCCCCCCGTCGCTGCGACCCCGGCGGCGAAGACGGCGGACGATGAGCTGAAGCCCACACGGTTTCCAGCCGGCGATTCGGTACCGGACATCCCGCGCCAGCCCGCGCGGCCGGAGCCTCCGCCGACCGACAGGACGTGGGCCTACGTTTCGCTCGGCGCCGGTGGAGCAGGTCTCTTGACGTTCTTCACCTTCGGAGCGCTGAACCAATCGACGTATACCGATCTGCAGAGCGCGTGCCCCAACATGCGTTGTACGCACGGCCAGCAGGACGAAATCGACAGGGGTCGACGCTACCAGGTCATCGCCAACGTGGGGCTCGGTGTCGCTGTCGTGGGGGCCTCGGTGGGTGCGATCCTGCTCACCGGTGGCGGCGAGTCGACGCCGTCCGCCGTCGACTCGGCCCGACAGCCTCGCGGCCTGGTGGTGACCGATGTCGCCGTCGGTCCGGGCTCGTTGCAAGTGAGAGGCGCGTTTTGAAGGGCCGCTCGAAGAAGCTCTTCGCCCCTTCGCGTGCTTGCCTCGCGCTTGCGGTCGCGATCGCGCTCGTTGGTTGCACCAACGACTACGACGCATTCGATGTCGCTGGCGAGAGCGCTGGCAGCTCGGGACCACGCGACAGCGGAATCGATCGGAGCCCCACCGGCGCAGGAGGAAGTGGAGAATCGGACGGCGAGCCCGAAGCCAGCGGAGACGAGCCCACCGACGCTGGAGCCGAGGCGCTCGCCGATGCATCGGACGCGGGCCTCGAAGCCGAGCCGAGCGACGCGCGTTTCGATGCGCCGACCGATGCCGTGGCGGACGCGCCGATGGATGGGATGGCAGATGCGCCGATCGACGCGGTGGTGGATGCGCCGGGCGATGTCGCCGTTGCACCAGCCGAGGCCTCGTCGGAGGCCGCAGTCGACGCGGCCGACGTCGGAGCCGATGCGTTTGCCGAGGCAGACGGGCCCGGTCAGATGGGCGCGGACGGAGGTGTCGATGCGGGTGTCGAGGCCGGTCCGCCGGTCTCCGACGCTCCGGTGGAAGGCAACGTCGGTGCGGACGCCAACGATGGTGGCGAGGCCGAGGTGGCGATGAGCTGCGGGGCAGGGACCAAGCCCTGCAACAGCGGCTGCGCCAACGTGACCGATCCTGCGACCGGTTGCACAGCGGCGTCGTGCGCCCCCTGCGTGTTGCCGCACGCGTCGGCCACCTGTGGTGCAACGGGCCAGTGTGCGGTGCTCGTGTGCGGAGCTGGCTTCGAAGACTGCGACACGATGGCGGCCGACGGTTGCGAGGCCGAGCTCTCTCTCGACGTCGGCAACTGTGGATCGTGTGGCCACGCTTGCGCGGGGGTCGACGTGTTGTCCAGGCAATGCGTGGGTGGCCTGTGTCTTTCGACGTGCGCCATTGGCCACGCCAACTGCGCGTTCGACGCGAGCCTTGCCGACGACGGATGTGAGCGCGCGGTCGACGACACCCATTGCGGTGGTTGCGGCAACGACTGCACGTCGCAAGGCAGTGGTCTCAAGTGCGGGGCGGCTGTCGCGAGCCAGTGCGGCTGCAGTAGCGACGGCGACTGTCGCGTCGCCGGTTCCGGGGGCACGTGCGACGTGAGCAGCGGGGTGTGCACCTGCGGGACGACGATCTGCAGGGGGGGCGAGGCTTGCCGTGATGCGGTCTCCGGCTCGCCTCCCGATGTCTGCTCCTGCGGCGGCACGACCGCTTGCGGCAGCAACCAGACCTGTTGCCAGAGCCCAGCGGGCTGTCGCGATCTTCAGAACGATCCGTCCAGCTGCGGGGCCTGTGGACGAAGCTGCCCGACTGGCTTCTTCTGCGCGGCCGGCCAGTGCCAGTGCTCCGGCGATCTCGAATGCAACGCTGGCGCTCCCGGCACCTGTGCAACCGGCCAGTGCGTCTGTGGCGCGGTCACCTGCGCCCGGGGACAGAGGTGCATGCCGGGCGGCATCTGCGGATGAAAATTCACCCATAAGTTGCCCGCGCGGCCGAGAGGCAGCCACGATTCGCTGGCCACGAAGAAAACCTCGTGGCGCCATCGGAGGATCGCATGGAACGTCGTTTGGGGCTGCGCGGGCAGGTTGATTTGCCGGTCATTCAGCACGTGGATGGGTTTCCGCACGAATGTCGGGTGGTGGACATCTCGTCACGGGGCATGGTGGTTCAGCGCACGAAGAGCCTGGCGTCGCGGCGGTTGCGGCTCCTTTATTTGCTCGAGCTCCCTCTCGATGGCCAGGGCCGTCGCGTACACGCTCTGGCGCGCCCCGTGTGGACCCACGGTAAGTACCAGGCGCTGCGCTACGTGGCCGTGAATGCCATGGATCAGCTCGAGATCGCCGAGATGCTCGACCGTCTGGGCCGCCGCGGCACCGTTCTGCACTGATTCTTCGCGGTCGCGTCGTTCGTAGTCACGACGCCGGCGCGCGTCAGGATCGTTCGGCGATGCCCAAGATCTGCCCATCCGAGAGCTCGAACCAGGTCTCGTTGGCGCCGTAAAAGGTCGTCCGCCTGGGGACCAGTACCTTCGTCTTGGCCAGCGCCTTGGTCGCCCTGGTCAGAGACGGCACGTCTGCATAGAGCAGGTGCGACGGCTTTCGCTTGGCGACGATGGGAAGATCCTGGCCGAGGCTGGCCCGTGTCTGGAGCATGACTTCGCCGGCGGGGCCCGCGAGGATGATGAAGCCAGCCGGTCCCTTTTCGGGCACGCGAACGGTGACCGCGTAGCCGAGCGCCTTCCAGACGGCGAGGCAGGGCTCAATTTTGGCGACAAGGAGAATGGTCGTGAGCTTTTGGAGCATGGTAGCTGTCTACCTTGCCCTGGCCCGCGTGGATTGAACGAATCCGACACCGCGCTCACGGGCCATGATGGTGGGTGTGACGCCGAAGAGCGAGCGACACTCGCGCACGTAGTGAGCCTGATCGGCGTACCCCGCATGCAGCGCCAGCGTGGCGTCAGGTTCGTCGGTGCTCTCTTGTAGCTCTCTTGCGTTGCGGAGCCGCGCGATGCGCGCAAAGACCTTCGGCCTTACCCCGATTCTGTCGTCGAAGAGCCGTTGAAGCTGCCGGTCTCCGATGGCCAAGAGGCCGGCGACATGGGCCACCGGCAGCATCCCCTTCGACGCCTCGATCACGTGCACGGCCCTGCGCAGTCGCGCATCGGACGCCCGAACGCGCGCCGCCGTCGAGCCGAGAAACGCGCCGACCGCGGAGCGCCGATCGTCGTCGCAGCGACCAGCGAGCACGCGATCGACGAGCTGGGAACGACGCGAGCGGGTCACGTCGTGGAGCGGGCAGACTCGATCGCGCAGCTCGCGTGCCGGTGCGTCGATGTAGAGCGCTGCGGCGCCGGGACGAAAGCGGACCCCGAATACGCGTGTGCCCATCCGCAGGTGAACCACCTTGGCGTGCTGCATCGCTCCGACCACGATGGCGCCTCGCGGATCGTCGAGATCGAAGATGAAGTCCATGCATCCGTCGGGCACCACCCGGTGGGGGCTGCCGGTGGCATCGATCCGCCAAAATGCCTCGACGATGCCTTCGAGCTGCGCCTGCGGACGGATGGCACGGTGCACGAGGATCACTGTACCGCAAGAACGATGCCCCGCGCGCCGAGCGATTCGTTATGCTAGGCGCCATGTCGCCCCGGCGTTCACTGTCGGCCTTGCTCGGCGGGGTCGCCGTGATCGCGGCAGGTCTGCTCTTGCTCGCCCCCCGCTGCGGCGAAGAACGCGGACCCAAGGCTCCCGCCGTCAACCCAACCCCGAGCGCGGCCGAGCCCGACACGTCCGCCGTGACGGAGCTGCCGGCTGCTCCGCGTGCGTCCGCCGCGCCGCAGCCTCCCTGGACGCCGCGGCGCATGGCCAAGTTCGATATGCACATGCACATCGATCCCGATGTGGCCGTCCCGGCGCGCGAGTTTCTCGAATCGTTTGGAATCGGTGGCGGGGTCAATCTTTCGGGGGGCACGCCGGGCGAGGGTCTCGAAGAGACGATCGCCGCCGCGCACGCGACCAACGGCTACTTCGTCGTCTTCGTGAACATCAACTTCGCCGGCATCGGCCAACCGGGCTGGGCCGATCGCGAGGTCGCCCAGCTCGAAAAAGCCAAGAAGATGGGGGCAAAGGGCGTCAAGATCGCCAAAAATCTGGGCTTACGCGTGGCGTTTGCCGACGGGCGACGGGTTCCGGTCGACGATCCGGTGCTCGATCCCCTCTTCGATGCCATGGGGCGTTTGCATTTGCCCCTCGCCATCCATATCGGCGATCCCAAGGCCTTCTTCGATCCGATGGGGCCCAACAACGAGCGCATGGAAGAGCTCGCGTCGGCGCCGTCGTGGAGCTTTGCCGATCGCAGCAAATTCCCCACTTGGGAGGCGCTCTACGGCGAGTTCGAGGAGCGCGTCAAACGTTCGGCCAGGACGACGATCATCGGCGTTCATTTCGGCAACGCCCCCGAAGAGCCCGATCGCGTGCAGCGCATGCTGGACACCTATCCCAATCTCTACGTCGACACGGCGGCGCGCGTTCCAGAGCTCGGGCGAAAGCCGGCCGAGGTACGCCGGGTCATTCTCTCGCACGCCGACCACGTTCTCTTTGGCACCGACGTGCAGCTCGGAAGAGGAATGCTGATTCTGGGTGCGGGCCCGTCTCGCGGTCACACGCGCGCGGATGTCGAGCACTTTTTCTCATCGAGCTGGGAGTTTTTCGAGACTCCGCACAAGGGCTTCGCGCATCCCACGCCCATCCAGGGAAACTGGACGATCGACGGTATCGACCTTCCCCCAGAAATCCTGGAGAAGATCTACCACAAGAACGCCGAACGACTCCTTGGTCTGCCCGCGACACCGTTGCCCAAGCCGACCCCCGCGGCCGAGCACTGAGCCTGCGTCAAAGCAATTTCGCAGCGGTATACCACCCTGGCCGATCGACCGATGAACCACCCGCCTACACGAGAAAACGTGGAGCTTGCCTCTTTCACCACGCTCG
>JBBSDY010000283.1:0-5874 GCA_038240245.1 Polyangiales bacterium | reverse complement strand
GCACTTGCTCGGAAACGCCGCAGCGATAAACGTCTTGTGGCCCCGCGGATCGGTGAGCCCGAGCACGAGCATGTGCTCGGCCATCCAGCCGTGATCGCGCCCCTCGGCTCCCGCGAGCCTGAGCCCGTGCGACTTTTTGGAGAGCATGGCGTTGCCGCCGTAGCCGGTGCCGATGGCCCAGATGGTCTGCGATTCGGGGAAGTGGCAGACGAATCGACGCTCGGGGTCGCGATCTCCCAGCGAGTGGATGCCGCGCACGAACTTGCTCGATTCACCGAGCTCAGCGAGCGCGACGTCGCCCGCGCGGGTCATGAGCCGCAGGTTGGCGAGGACGTACGGACTGTCGGTCAGCTCGACCCCCACGCGACTGTAAGGAGAGCCGGGCGGCCCCAGGAGATACGGAACGACGTACATCGTTCGCCCGCGCATCGATCCTTCGAAGAGTGGCCAAACCCGGGCCTGCGCGTCGTCGGGACTCATCCAGTGGTTGGTGGGCCCCGCGTCTTCTTTGCGTCTGGAGCAAATGAACGTGAGGTGCTCGGTGCGAGCCACGTCGCTGGGGTGCGAGCGATGCAGGTAGCAGCGCGGGTAGCGGGACGGATCGAGCTCGAGGAACGAGCCATCGGCAACCATCGAGGCCTCGATGGCGCGCGCTTGTTCGTCGGCACCGCTGTACCAGACGACGCGGTCGGGGCCGGTAGCTTCCGCCACCGACGTGACCCACGCACGGACATCCTGGCTCATCGAGTAGTCTTAGTCTCCCCCATTTTTCGTTCGTGCGCCGAGGTAAAGTCATGTCATGACGAAAAAAGATGTAGCGACCTTTCTCGAGTACGCGGCGTGCAGCACCTGCCGAAAGGCCAAGCAATGGCTCGACAAGAACGGCGTCGACTACCAAAGCGTTCCCATCGTGGAGAAGCCGCCGTCGGCGGGTGAGCTATCGCGTCTCGTCAAGCAGAGCGGCTTGCCGGTCCAGAAGTGGTTCAACACCAGCGGGCAAAGCTACCGGGCGCTCGTGGATCGAATCGGCAAGGAGGGGCTCGCCAAGATGGGCGACGCGGCCAAGCTCGAGCTGCTCGCGGCAGACGGCAAGATGATCAAACGCCCGGTCCTCATTGCAGCCGACAAGGTGCTGGTGGGATTCGACGAGCAAGCCTACCGTTCGCTCGCTCGCTAGCCTCGAAACGGCCCGGTGATCGTTCGCCTCGAAGCGGCCCGGTGATCGGTGGCCTCGAAGCGGCCCGGTGATCGTTGGCCTCGACGCGGCCCGATGATCGGTGGCCTCGAAGCGGCGCGGGATCGTCTGCGGCGCGGCGCGCAGGCTCGGACCTCGTGCTAAGCTGATCAGACGATGGCTTGGTTCCCGCCTCTTGCAGCTCTGGCGATGACGGGCATCGCTTTCGGCTGCGGCGGCAAGAGCTCGTCCAACGGACCGTCGGGCACGGAGCCCTCGGTGGCCACCGTGCGGTGCGCCGCCCCGAGCACGCCGACGGTGCTGCATCAGGGATACGTCACCGGCGTTGCGGCGCTCGGCGACCAAGCGTACTTCGTCGATGGATCCCTCTCGCGTGTGCCGCTCGGCGGAGGGGAAGCTGTCGCAATCGTCGCGGGGAACGCGATGTCGGGCCTGGTGACCACGGCCGATTCGGCATTTTTCTCGGGAACGCATCCCGTGGGGGACGTCACGCCCGAAGGAAAGCAATCCAGCGAGACGGCCCTATACTCGGTTCCCCTTTTGGGCGGCACCAGCACGTTCATCCGCGATCGATTCTCGTTCGGTCACGGAGCTGCCGACGCGACCTCCGTCTATGTCGATGACGTTCTCGGCAAGATTCTCGAGTTTACGCCGCCCAACGCGACACCCATCGAATCGCCGATCGGAACCGGTCGCTCCGTCCGCGATCTCGCGGTCAACAGTACCGACGTTTTCGTCGCCTTCGACGATCTGAGCAACGCCACGGTGCGCGGGGGCATTCTGAAGATCCCGAAGGGGGGCGGCGCCGCTCTTGTCATCGTTGCAACGGCAGGGCTGCCCGATGCCGTTGCAGCAGATGACAGCGCGGTGTTCTGGTTCGAGCAGCCCCCGGTGGGGATGTTCGGACAAGGGCACATTGCGCGGGCGGACCTCGATGGGAGCAAGGTCACTTCGCTCGGCGCTCTATTGGCCACGGCGCTCGCCGTCGGCGCTAACTACCTCTACGTGTTGTCGGACACAATGAGCCGCATTCCCAGGGTGGGCGGCGATCCCGAGGTGCTGGCCAGCGGTTTCTCGGGTGCGGGGCTTCTTCGCGTTGCTGGAGCCGACGCCGTGTGGATCGATCGCTACACCAAGGCCTTGTCGGATTCCACGCCGTCTTCGTTGATGTCCCTCTGCCTGCAACGAGGCGCCCTCCAACCCTGAGGGATCGCCGTCACAAGCAGCCGATGCGCTTGGTATCGAGCGCGATGTCGTCGAGCCACTCGTCGGTGATGAAAGGCGCGGTGTCGCCATCGTACGAGGTGAGCGACGTGCCGTGGTAAAAAACGATTCCGATGTCGAAGGTCGTAAACTGAACGGTCTTCATGATGGTCGGCGTCTTGGCGATGTCGTCGAACATGACCGCTGTGCCGTCGGACCACACCTTGGCCATGTCGGGGGTCGCGCCGTCGAAGTTGAACTCCACACAGGCCCACGCCTTCTTGGGGATGTTGAACTTGCTGCGCATGTATCTTTCGGGCACGCCGCCGGGCAACACGTGCCAGTTGCCCAGGTACGAGTTGGTCTCGAAACCCACCTCGTACCAGTTGGTTTGCATGTCGAAGGCTCGCACGAGCGCGCCGTGACCGACGGGCGCGCCGGGATCCATGTAGAGATAGAAGCGACCCCAGAGCACGTCTTTGATTCCGGGCATCTGCGCTGCGTGTAGGAACAGCGTGGGGTGCGAGTGAAGGTTCGACAGGTGCATCGCATAACGGCCGTGCGCCGCGTTTCCCTCTTCGACCTTGGCGTTGGCGTTGTTGGGCGCGGTCCATGGCGCGTCGACCTTGCCGCTTTCGAAATCGAGACAAAGTGGATAGGCGCCACCCGCGCACGAAGCGGTGACCTTGCCGGCCTCTCCCGCCTCGATGCCCGCCGCGTCGGTGGTGGTGACGACGGCCGACTCGACGCTCGCATCCACGCCGGTCTGGTCGCTCCCGCCGGCTCCGGTCGAAGAGATCGCGGCATCGTCGTGCGTGATCGGGCTGGCATCGTGCTGTGTCGAGGAGCTACCAGCGCCGCCGCTCGGTACGGCATCGGGCGTGGAGCTCGTGTCGCCGCAAGCCGTTGCAACCAACGCCATCCAGATGCACGACGAGCGAAGGATGATTTGCATACCATCAGCTTGCTCGGTCGGGGCACCGGACGTCAACAGACTACGACAGAGAAAAAGATCAGTGCGTCGTCGGAGGCGGCGAGATCTGCGGAGGCACGTTGACCTTGCGCCACTGCTGCTTGCGCTTGATCTGCTTGGGCGATCGCGGATCGCTCGGCTTGCCGTCGGGCTCGGAGCAGCAGCGAAAGCTCAGGTAGTAGTACGCGAAGCCTTCGTTGTGCGTGTAAATCTTGGGACGGCACTGGTTGCGCACACCCTCGAGCCAGGGACCTCCCGTGGTGACGCTGTCGAACTCGCTGCGCGCACCGAAGGTCTCGGACGAAGCCAGCTCGTCGGCGTTGCCCGGCATGTCGTAGACTCCGTAGTCGCTTACGCACTTCGGCTGCGATCCCGAAGGCACACCAGCGTAGAGTCGTGCCAGCTCGGGATCGGCAATCTTGCGATCTTTCGAGAACGCCTTGTGCAGATCGGGAAAGCCGTACTGCTGGTCGCCGTTGCAGATCTTGGGATCGCGGTGGTAGCCGTAGGGATAGGGCTTGTACGCTGGTCCTTCACAGGCGGTCGTCCACTCGGTCTCGGTGCAGATGCGCTTGCCCTGATCGGCGCAAAGCTGCTGCGCCTCGGGAAAATCGATCATCACGCGCGGTCGCTCGCCCTTCTTGTTGGGGTACTCGTAGCGATCGATGCAAAAGCGCTTGTGCTCCTTGGGCCCGATGCAGGTGGTGGGCTCCTTGAAATCCCAACAGATGGTTTTCTTATTCTGCGGAGCGTAGGTGCTTTTCAGGCACGTCATGTCGAGGTTGGTGCAGTAGTCGCCCTCGATGAGCAGCATGCCGTCGCCGCACGCGTCGCTCTTGGCCTCGGTGGTATTGGAGCCGCCATCCGCTTCGGTCTCGGCCGACGAGCCGCCTTCGCTGCTCGCGGCATCGAGCTCGCCCGCCGCGGTGGCCATGGCATCGCTTTCGGTTGCGGCTGCGGTGGGCGGCGTGCCGGCATCGACGCCGGTGGTGACGTAGCTCGCGGCAGGACCGCTGCTCGAGCCGGCGCACGCGGCGAGAAGAAATACGAAGACGAAGCTGGTCGAACGCGAGGTCAGGTCATCCACGGTAGCCATCCCTTGAGGGTTGGCCGCGTTGTCAGCTTTCTCACGGGCGACGTCAAGAGCTCGAGTGCGTGATCGAGGGGCGGCACCTTCGCCTTGCCGAGGTCGATCCGGTCGCGCCACACGGCCCACGTCTCGACGAAGCGCGCGTGGTGCCCGCCTTCGGTATGCTCGGATCGGGTGCACACCAGGAGCCTCTGCTCCAGATCCGTGACCACGGCCCCCATCTTGCGCGAGCCTCGAGGAAGCTCGAGCTCGTCACTCCGAAGGCTCTTCTTCCTGGAGACCTGCTCGAGCAGCCACTTGCCGTCGTCCTTCAGCTTGTGCGTTTGCCATGACGACCCGGACGTTGCGGCCGCGAGGAGCGCCGGCCACAAGTGTCGATGGAGCAAGGTGACCTTTCCCCGGACGAGCTTCGGCCAAGCAACATCTTCGTCGAGGCAACCCAACGCATCATAGATGAGGCTACCTTTGGCGTGTGACCACCACGTTCCCCGGATGGGTTGGCCCGCGATGAGTGTCGTTGCCGACGGGAGCAGCGGATCGTGGCAAACAAGGAGCCCCTCGCGATCGAGCACGACCCGCACGCGCTCCACCGCGCGCCGCACGTCGGCAGCCGTGTGTTTCGGCTTGTCGGCCATCGCGTCTCGGCCTGCGGGTAGTGAACGTCGACCAGATCTCGCATGCACCGGCAAAGTCGCTGTTCGCGCGGCGGTCGGTGATCTCCTGCGGTGACAGCGTCACGACGTAACGTACAATCATCGTGGCCGGCCTCCTTGCCAGCCTCAACGGATCAGTCCATCGTCGTCGTGTCGATCCCCTAATGCCCAAATTCACTGAAAAACACGGCCAGTACCCCGCCTTCATCCACACCTGCTTGAGGCAGGGCACAGGTGTGTGCGAAGCCGACGAATTCACGCCACGCGGACTGAGGGAAGCTCGGTCGCAGCTTCGCGAAAGTCATTCGCAATGTCCGGATCGAGGTCGGCGGCAAGAGGCTTCCTTCCCACCACTTTGGGCCAGATGAACCGTATCGTCACAACTTCAACGCGATTCGATCGACACGAACATTCGCGGCCCCTTAGCTGGTGGTCAGAATCTTGGGTCCACTTCAGCCCTTCCTTGTGCCCCCGCTGCCCGTGAGGTAGGATCTCGTCATGGGCGCTGGGGAACGATGCATTCTGGTCGTCGCGCTAGGTGCCTGCGGGGCCCCCAATCCGAATGTACAAGTTAGGGTGACGGTCCACGGTGCCCTTGCGGACACCTCGACCGCCGCCGTGGTCGCAATAGGGCGCGTGTGCCTAGAGCGCCGATCAAGTTGATAGCCAAATGGAGTCGATCACTTACGCAAGGGGATCGACAGGAGGGCTACACCATGATCTCGTCCATTCACGAGGTGAAGGAATGGAAAGATGGTCG
>JBBSDY010000282.1:0-5886 GCA_038240245.1 Polyangiales bacterium | reverse complement strand
TCAACCCCACCGATGTGCTCGCCCTCACCGGCGCGAGCTCCGCCCTTCATCTCTCCGACATTCCCTGGGCCGGACCGGTCGTCGGCATCCGCGTGGCACGAATCGACGGCGAGTTCGTGGTTTACCCGACCTTCGAGCAGCAAGAGAAGTCGGACATCGACCTCGTCGTCGCGGCGTCCAAAGAAGCGATTGTGATGGTCGAAGGCGGCGCAGCCGAGGCCAGCGAGAACGACATTGTCGAAGCGCTCATGTTTGCCCACCGCAGCGCCCAACCCATTCTGGAGCTGATCGAGAAGCTGCGCGCCGCGGTTGGCAAGCCGAAGCGCGAGTTCACGGCCAAGGCGCTCGGCGCCGAGGTCAAGTCGCGCGTGGCCGCCCTCGTCGACGCCGATCTCGGTGCCGCCACCAAGGTCACCGACAAGAAGGCGCGCTACGACGGCTACTCGACCCTCAAGAAGAAGCTCGCCGAAACGCTCTCTGCCGAGCTCGGTGACAAATGGGCCGAGAACGAGAAGCTGGTCAAAGAAGAGTTCGAAGAGCGCAAGGCGCACATCGTTCGCGAGCTCGTCCTCAAGGAAGGCAAGCGCATCGACGGCCGCGACACCAAGACGGTGCGCCCCATCATGTGCGAGGTCGGCCTCTTGCCACGCGTCCACGGCTCGGCGCTCTTTCAGCGCGGCGAAACGCAGGCTATCGTGGCCACCACGCTGGGCACCTCGTCCGACGAGCAGAAGATCGACGCCCTCACCGGCGAGCGCTGGAAGCGTTTCTTGCTGCACTACAACTTCCCCAGCTTCTCCACCGGCGAAACCAAGCCCATGCGCGGTCCCGGCCGTCGCGAGATCGGGCACGGCGCCCTCGCCGAGCGTGCGCTTTTGCGCATGATTCCAGAGAGCGACAAATTCCCCTACACGATTCGCATCGTCTCCGAGACGCTCGAGTCGAACGGATCGTCGTCGATGGCGGCGGTCTGCGGAGGCTGTCTGTCGCTGATGGACGCAGGCGTTCCCATCAAGAGCCCCGTGGCCGGCATCGCCATGGGCCTCATCTCCGATGGCGACCGTGTCGCGGTTCTGTCGGACATTCTGGGCGACGAAGACCACCTCGGCGACATGGACTTCAAGGTCTGCGGAACCGAGCGCGGCATCACTGCGATCCAGATGGACATCAAGATTGCCGGGCTCTCGCGTGACATTCTCACGCGCGCGCTCGAGCAAGCCAAGGAGGGGCGCAAGCACATCCTCGGCAAAATGCTCGAAGCGCTCGCCGCTCCGCGATCGGATCTCTCGAAGTACGCGCCGCGCATCACCACCATCAAGGTGAAGCCGGACCAGATTCGCCTCGTCATCGGTCCCGGTGGCAAGACGATCAAGGGGATCATCGACCAGACGGGCGTCGCCATCGACGTCGAGGACGACGGCACGGTCAACGTCGCGTCGAGCGACTCCGACGCGGTCAAGAAGGCTCTCGACATCATCAAGGGCCTCACCGCCGAGCCCGAGATTGGGGCCATCTACGAGGGCGTGGTCAAGCGCATCGCCGACTTCGGCGCCTTCGTCGAGATTTTGCCGAACACCGACGGCCTGGTGCACATCTCCGAGATCGCGCACGAACGCGTCGAGCGCGTGGAAGACGTCCTCAAAGAAGGCGACAAGTGCCAGGTCAAGGTCATCTCCGTCGACCGCGAAGGCAAGGTCCGCCTCACGCGCCGCGAGCTGCTTCCGTTCCCCGAAGGGGAAGAGGGCGATCGGGCGCGCGAGCGAATTCAGCAGGCCCGCGAAGCCGGTCCGCCGGCACGTGGCCCCCGTCGTGACGGCCCGGGTGGCGGCCGCGGCGGCGACCGGGACCGGGGACCGCGCCGCGGGCGGTAACCGAGCCCGAGTCGTGGTAAGAAATTCCCGACAGGACGCCTAGGTCCAGACGGGATGCCAGCGCACGCTCATCATCACCACGGTGGTCATCATCACGATGACCACGAAGACGCGGGCATGACGCCCGAGCGTCGGCTCCTTTTCGCGCTGACGCTCACCGTCGGCTTCATGGTGGTCGAGGCCGTGGCCGGGTACCTGGTACATAGCCTCGCGCTCATGTCCGACGCGGGACACATGCTCGCGGACGCCGGTGCGCTCGGCTTGGCGGTCATGGCCCAGCGCGTCGCCTCGCGGCCGCGGACGCTCCAGCGCAGCTACGGTTACCGTCGAGCCGAGACGCTGGCAGCCCTGGCCAATGGCATCGCGCTCGGTATCACCGCCGTCTGGGTCATCGTGACGGCCGTCTCCCGGTGGCGCGAGCCCGCCGCGATCAACGCGGTTCCGATGCTCGCCGTGGCCGCGGGTGGCCTCGGAATCAACATCGTCTCGGGGATCGCGCTGTCTCGAGGTCATTCCCACAACACCAACACGAGAGCCGCGCTCGCCCACGTGGTCGCCGACGCCTTGGGATCGGTTGCCGCCATTGCGGCAGCCCTCCTCGTCCTTGGGTTCGGATGGTACCGGGCCGACGCCGTGGCGAGCCTGCTCATCTCGATGTTGATCCTTTGGGGAGCTTTTCGTCTGGTGAGCGAGACGGTGAGCGTTCTCATGGAGAGCGTTCCCTCGGGTGTCGCGCTCGAAGAGCTCGAGAAGACAATCCGTGCCACACCGGGCGTGGCCGACATGCACGATCTGCATGCGTGGACGATCTCCGACGGGTTCGACGCGGTTACCGTTCACGTGGTGCTCGATGGCGCGGCCCATGGCACCGATGTGGCTCGCGAGGTCGGCGAGCGCATCCACGTCGCGCACAAGGTCGAGCACGTGACCGTGCAACCCGAGGCGCCGCCACTGTCGACCGAGCTGCACGCACCACAACGTCTGCTCCGCCACCGGAGGCCGTGATCCGTGCAGGCCAAGCCCTTCTTGAAGTGGGTCGGTGGAAAACGTCAGCTCTTGAAGCACCTTCGGACTTTCGTCCCCCGAAGCTTCGATCGATATTTCGAGCCATTTTTGGGCGGAGGCGCGCTTTTCTTCGATCTCCAGCCGAAAAAGGGCGTGCTCAGTGACGTGAACCCGGAGCTCGTCGGGTGCTACACGGCCGTGCGCGACCACGTCGAAGAGCTCATTGTCGCCTTGCGCGAGCACCGCCACGACGCCCGGCATTTTTATGCGGTTCGCAAGACCGATCCCGCCACGCTCTCGCTGGTGGAAAGCGCGGCGCGCACCATCTTCCTCAACAAGACGGGGTTCAACGGCCTTTACCGCGTGAACCGCTCGGGCAAGTTCAACGTGCCATTTGGCAGCTATGCCAAGCCCAAGATCTGCGACGCCGACAACCTGCGAGCCTGCTCGGCCGCCCTGGCCAACGTGCACCTTTCGGTCCGCGATTTTGCCGATGCGGTCGCCGGCGCGAAGAAAGGCGACTTCGTCTATTTCGATCCCCCCTACGTTCCCATTTCGCGCACCGCCACCTTCACGGCCTACGCTGCCGGCGGATTTGGTCCGGACGCCCAGGTACGCCTGTCCGAAGTGTTCGGACAACTGTCCGAACGTAAAGTGTCGGTCGTGCTCTCGAACTCCGACGTCCCCGCCGTTCGCAAGCTCTATGCGGCCCACCGCATCCACGTGGTGAAGGCGTCGCGCGCCATCAACTCGAACGCGGCCCGGCGAGGACCCGTTTCCGAGGTGGTCGTCCACCCGAAGTAGCGCGTCTTACGCCATCTTTCCGCGGGCAATGAGGTCGGCCAGCGAAGCCAGGCGCTCCATCACGCCCATCTCGTCCTCGACGATTTCGCCCCGAAGCGCCCGGCTGATGGTGTCGTCCATCTGGCGGCCGACGCGTCTCAGCTCCTTGACCGCGGCCGAGCCGAGGAGGACCTGAATCTTGCCGTCGGCAGCCCCTGCAATCCACACTCGACCCATCCGGTCCTCCGAGCTTGATTGGCTGACTACGGCGTGCACCGGTCAGCCTTCGTGCCGGGAGCTGTTGCAAGACCGATGCTCAACGGCGGCGCTCGTCCCCATGTCTAGGGCGAGGTGTGAGGACACCCACATTCCCCCCGGCTCGCACGGGCCGCAGCCCCGTCGAATCCTTGAGCCATGTCGCCGACCTAAAGGGTCTTGGTGATTGGTTGCTTGAAAGCTCGAAATGTTCGCTTAAGATTAGGTGGGGCGTTTCGAGTCGCCTCAAAGAAAACGTAAAGCGTGACGCACGAGCCAACATGAGCACCGATCGTCCCGAAGCCGCCAGGTACCGTCTCCGCTTCTTGCTGCAGGAGTTCGACCTGGCATCCGGCGACACGCTCATCGGTCGCGGCGATGACTGCCACATCACCATCTACGATCCTTCCATTTCGCGTCACCACGCACGCATCATCGTCACCGGCGGCCGCGCGATGATGGAAGCTTGGCAGCCGCAACGGCTGCCGCATCAACGGCAATCCCTTGAAAGAGCTCACCGAGCTCGCCGATGGCGATCGCATCCGGCTCGGTACGCAAGAGCTCGTGTTCAGCGAAGTGGTGCGCGAGCAATCGCACGTTCACCATCACCGAAAGACGGGCTCGCTCTGCTTTTGCAGCACATGCAACGGGGCCTACGCGCAAGAGATGGACACCTGTCCGCACTGCGGCTCCACGGCGCGCGGCGAGAGTCCGTCGATCGAGGAGGATCTCGCGACGCAACCGCGCATTCGCCACGCGTCTTCCCCGCACTGACCCAACGCGTTTCAGGCTGGCGTGAGCACCAGCTTGGTGATCTCGGCGGGGCATAGCAGTCGCATCGGCGGCCCCCAGTAGCCAGTGCCGCGACTGACATAGATCTGCGTTCGATCGTTGTGCCTGTGCAAGCCGGCCACGTAGGGCTGATTCAGTCGTACAAGAGCGCCAAAAGGCCAAATTTGACCCCCGTGGGTGTGCCCCGAGAGCTGAAGACCCACGCCGGCGGGTGCCGCCTGCACGATTTGGCTGGGCTGGTGAGCGAGCAAGACCAGCTCGCGCTCGGGATCGCGATCACGAAAGGCCCGGGCGTAGTCCGCGCCGTGGCCGGGACCAAAGCCATGTGCGCTGTGGTCGTCGACGCCCGCGAGATCGATCGATGCTCCGCGATCGCCGAGGGTAACGCGTTCGTTGCGCAGCACGCGAACGCCGAGACGCTCGAGCTCGGCCATCCACTGGTCGACGCCGGAATAGTATTCGTGGTTGCCGGTCACGAAGTAGACGCCGTAGCGCGCCTTCAGCTTGGCGAGCGGCGCCACGTGCTCGCGTAGGGACGCGACGCTTCCGTCGACCAGATCGCCGGTGATGACGATCGCGTCGGGCCGGGCGGCGTTCGATTTTTCCACGACCTGCTCGAGAAACTTGCGCCCGATGGTGGGACCGATGTGCACGTCGGTGAGCTGCACCAAGGTGAGCCCCGACAGGGCGGGAGGCAGTCGCTCGAGCTTGACGTTCACCTCGGGAACGTCCACCTCGCCGAGCGCCGAGCGCACCGAGACCACACCAAGCGCTGCGACCGTCAGCCCCGCGGCCTCGGCGACGCTGCGCGCGATGAGGGTCCGACGCGCGGGATCATCGGGAGGCGCGTTGCCCGAGAGCCACTGCACGCCACGGAGCACCCAGCGGGCGAGGTCCGTCGCGAAGAGCGCGAGGGCCAGTAGAAACGCCATGCCGAACCAGCTGTACAGCGATACCGAGATCGCCTTGAGCACCGGCCGCGACAACCATCGCGCTCCGGCGACGACGAGAGGCGGCGCCAAGGTAAGCGCGATGATCGCCACAGTGGCCATCCGGGCGTACGGCTCGGGCCAGCCGGGATCTCGGACGAGCCTGGCCCAGAGGTAGAACTGCCACCCGCCCACGATCACCATGACGATCGACAAGAACACGACGAACTGACCGACAGAGCGCATTGGAC
>JBBSDY010000281.1:0-5890 GCA_038240245.1 Polyangiales bacterium | reverse complement strand
TCTCGATGATCGCCGTCGCGGCCAGCACATCGTAGCGGCCCTCGATGAAGTCGAACATCGTTTGCTCGAGAGTCCCCTCGGCCATCTGACCGTGACCGACGGCCACGCGGGCTTCGGGTACCAGCGCCTGCACGCGCGCGGCACGCTCGTACAGGCCGTCGACGCGGTTGTAGACGTAGAAGATTTGGCCGCCCCGGGCGAGCTCGCGGCGAATGGCTTCGCGAATGACGGCGTCGTCGGTGCGTGTGACGATGGTGCGAATGGCGCGGCGATCGATGGGCGGAGTCGCGATGAGGGACATGTCACGCAAGCCGCTCACCGCCATCTGCAGGGTACGGGGAATGGGCGTAGCGGTGAGCGTCAGCACGTGGACGTCCCGCTTGAGCTGCTTGATGCGCTCCTTGTGGGTCACCCCGAACCGCTGCTCTTCGTCGACGACGAGCAGTCCGAGCCGCAGCCAGTGGACGTCTTTCGAGAGCAGCCGGTGGGTGCCGATGACGATGTCGACGGTTCCGTCCTTCAGGCCGCGGACGACATCGGCCTGCTCCTGCTTGGTCTGGAAGCGGGAGAGCGACTTCACCTTGATGGGGTAACCCTGCATGCGCGCCGAGAACGAGAGCGTGTGCTGCTGGGCGAGCACCGTCGTCGGGCACAAGATGGCGACCTGTTTGCCTGCCTGCGCGGCGCGGAAAGCCGCGCGGATGGCGACCTCGGTCTTACCGAAGCCGACGTCGCCGCAGACGAGGCGGTCCATCGGTTTGGGCATTTCGAGATCCTTGAACACCTCGCCAATCGCGCGCGCTTGATCGGGAGTCTCGTCGAAGGGAAACGTCGCCTCGAAGGCGCGGTAGTCGTCGTCGGCGGCAGGAAGCGCCTCGCCAGGGACTGCTTGCCGCTCGGCATAGAGCCGCAAGAGCTCGTCGGCCATCTGACGCACTTGCTTCTCGACGCGCTGCTTGGTCTTGCTGAACGTCTGGCCGCCGAGGCGGTCGACCTTCGGTGTTCCTTCGCCGCCGGCCCACTTCTGGATCTGGTTCAGACGGTAGACGGGGAGGTAGAGCTTGTCGGCGCTCGCATATTCGACGACCAACAGATCGACGGTGATTCCTCCGATGTCCTTGTGCAAAAGACCCAGGTACTTGCCGATGCCGTGCTCGACGTGAACGACGTAGTCGCCCACGGCGAGGGCTCGTAGATCTTCGAGGAAGGGCTTTTTGCTCTTCGTGGCGGCGCGGCCCTTGGCGCGCTGCGCCCGGCGTCCGAAGATCTCTTCCTCGGTGACCAGCACCAGGCCTTCGGCGGGGGCGATCACACCGTGGGCGAGGGGCCCGACGACGACCGTCGTCTCGCCGCCGCGCACCGCCGTATCGAGCAGCACGGGATCGAATGGGCCGGAGCGTAGGGCACAGGGAAGATCGCGATGGCGAATGAGCGAGCAAAGCCGTTCGGCCTGCGTCTCGGTGCGCGCCGCCAGAAACACCGAAAGGCCGCCTTCGCGCCAGGCGACGAGACGATCGGTCAGCGGGTCGAGCGCGCCGTGCTTGCCGCGCGACGAGCGTGCGGCACCGATGGCCCGTTCGAGATCGGACTGATCGCGCGCCGCGAGCGAAGGCGTATCGGCCGGAGCCATTTCGAAGCGCGTCAGATCGGCAAGCTCGGTGCCACCGGCCACTGCCGATCGGTGCAACGACAATGCGCTGTAGCTCCCCATGGCGGCCGCGATCGCGGATTCCTCGAGGTAGAGGTCTTCGAACGGAAAGTGAACCGCGCTCGCCTTTTCGGCCTCGTCGGTGTGCACGCGTTCGATCTCGTCGCGTACCGCGCGGGTGATGGCCGGAGGATCATCGATGAGCAGCAGGGCATCTTCGGGCAGGTAGTCGAACAGTGTTTCGAGCTGGTAGTAGGCCGGCAAGAAGCCTTCGGCGCCGAAGAAGGCGCGCCCGCTCACCACGTCTTCGACCAGGGCCCGCGCCCGGCTCGAGGGGATGTTCGCCGCGTCGCTCAACGATCGCACGATCTCGCGCGCCCTGTCGACCGCAGTAGGGGTGAGAATCGCCTCGCGTGTGGGCGGGATCCAAAGCTCGGTCAGGGCCGTCTCGGGCCCGGCGCTGCGTTGCAGCGAGGGGTCGAATGGGCGCAGGGACAGCACCAGATCGCCGAGCAGCTCGAGGCGCGCGGGCAGCTCGCTCGATGCCGGCCAGAGATCGAGGACAGCCCCACGCACGGCGAAGGTGCCCGGATCCTCGACGAGTGGGACGCGCAAGTACCCGGCGGCGGCGAGGCGGGCGATTAGCTTGTCGCGATCGATCTCTTGCTCGACCAAGATGCGCTCGGAGTGGCGATCGATCTCGGCGCGCGGCATGACCTTGCGAGCGAGGCCCGAGGCAGGGACGACCAGGAAGCGCCACGGCAGTCGTCGCGACAGGTGGAACAGCGTGACCAGACGCGCCATCGCGCCCCGACGGTCGGGGTTGACGTCGGCGTAGGGGCTTGCTTCGGGCGGCGTCAGCAGCAGAACGTCGCCCTGGGCCGTTTCGCCGGTTCTCGTTCCCCAGACAAAAACGAGGTCGTCGACCAGCCGGCGAGCGGACTCGACGTCTTCGGTCACCAGGACGATGGGCCTCCGGCTCGCCAGCGCGACGGCTCGCGCGACGAGCGCCGCCATCGTGCCGGCAAGCCCCGCGACGTGAACGATTCTGCCGGAACCCTCCCACGGCAGCGCGGCCACGCGGGCGGCAATGTCGCGCGCACGTACGACGGTGCGATCCGACGGCAAATCGAACGGCGCAATTCTGGTGAGCGAGACGTCGTTGATCACGTTAACCCTACTGTCATCGTCAAGACCTGACACAGTCGTATTAAAGGGCGTCGGCGATCTCTTGGTAAAGGTAGATGGCGCTCTTCACGGCCTTCTCGAAGTCTCCCAGGTGCAGGCTCTCGTTTTCGGAGTGCGGATTGGTGTACGGATCCTCCACGCCAATGAGGAGCGCGGGCACGCCGCCCAGCTCGCGCGCGAACGGTTCGACGAAGGGAATCGATCCGCCGCATCCGATGGTGACCGCGGGCGTGCCAAAACCTTTCTCGAGCGCGCGGAAGGCGGCCTGGAACGCGGGGTGGCTCGAATCGGTGTACCACCAGCCCGCGGGGTGATCCGATTTGACGTTGCATTCGAGTCCCCATGGCGTGGCTTGCTTCAGCGCCCGGGTGAGGCTCTCCAGCGTCTCTTGGGGGTCCATGTCGGGCACGATGCGAATTCCCACGCGCGCCCACGCCGAATCGCACACGATGTTGCGCGCGTCCTTGCGCGAGCTCGCCTGAAAAGCGTTGACGGCGATCGATGGCTGTCGCCAGTTGGTCTCCCAGGGGTGCCGCCCTGCGCCCAGGATCTCGACGCCGGCCAGAAGTCCGGCCTGGTCGCGAAAGCGCGCCTCGTCTCCGGGAAGGGACATGATGCTTTGTCGCTCGGCGTCCGTCAGCGGTTTCACTTTGTCGGCGATGCCCGGGATGGCGATGGTGCCGTCGGCGTGCGTCAGCGAGGCGAGGATCCGGCAGAGCGCCATCACGGCATCGGGTACCGGGCCTCCCCACATCCCCGAGTGAACCGATTGCCTTAGGGCTCGCACCTCGACCTCGCAGGTGACGAGTCCCCGAAGCGCGGTGGTGATCGAGGGCAAACCCGTTTCGAAGTTGTTGGTGTCGGTGAGCACGATGGCGTCGGCGGCCAGCATCTTGGCGTGCTTTTTCAAGAATTCGCCGAGGTGCCCCGATCCGATCTCTTCTTCTCCCTCGACGATGAGCTTGACGTTGAGCGGTAGCGATCCCGATCCCAGCCATGCGTCCACCGCCGAGGTGTGTACGACGATGCCGGCCTTGTCATCCGCAGAGCCTCGGCCATAGAGACGGCCGTCGCGCTCGGTCGGCTCGAAGGGCGGGCTCTTCCAAGTGGACTCGTCACCGGCCGGTTGCACGTCGTGGTGTGCGTAGAGAAGGAGGGTCGGCTTGCCCGGCGCCCTCAGGACTTCGCCGTAGGCGTAAGGATGAGCCCCCTCGAGCTCGAGCATCCTCACGTTGTCGAACCCGCGTTCGCGCAGCAGCGTGACCGTCGCCTCCGCGCTCTGCCGAACGGGCGCAGGATCGAACCCCGGAAAGGAAACGCTGGGAATCCGAACGAGCTTTTCGAGGTCGGCTACGTAGGTTTTCTTCTGTTCGGCGAATCGGCGCAGCGCCAGGTCGATCGGCATGCCCGATGGATAGCACTTCGGTCCCCCCCTGGCGCTTGCGGCGTCTTGGCGGTTCTTCCGAGATCTTCAGCGGGTGCCGAGGAGAACTTCGGTGGTCAGCTGATCGAGGCGTTCGTAGGCGTAGCCCTGGGTGCGCAGGGGGCCGAGGTCGAAGGCGTGGCCCTTGAGGGCTGCCGCGGTCTTCTCGCTGTACTTGAAGGTCGAGCCGATGCCCTCGATGGGCGTGCTCGAGAGCTCGCGCAGGTGTTTCAAGATCTGTTGGATCTCGGAATCGGCGTGAAAGCGGGCGACCTTCTCCTTGAGGATGTTGTACGAGCGCATGCTGTAGTAGGCGAAGTCCCAGACGCCTTCCTCGTCCTCGGTGCGGTAGGCGTGGCTGTCGAAGTGGCGCATACCTGGCCACTTGGCGTCCTCGAGCAGCTTGACCAGGAAGAATGCGCCCTTCTGGTCTTCACTGGCGAAGCGCAAGTCCTGGTCGTAGCGGCCCGGCTTCTGACCGTTCAAATCGATGTGGAAGAGCTTGCCCGCCTCGAGCGCCTGCCCCACGCCGTGCGAGAAATCGAGCCCGGGCATTTGCTCGTGCGCCGTCTCGGGGTTGAGCCCCACCATCTCGGGATGATCGAGGGTGTAGATGAAGGCCAGCATATGACCCGAGGTCGGCAAGAAGATGTCGCCGCGCGGCTCGTTGGGCTTGGCCTCGAGCGCGAACTTGTAGTCGTATTTGTTGGCAATGGAGTACTCGCAGAGAAAATTGAGCGCCTCGCGAAAACGCTTGAGCGCATCTTCGGGTCGCTTGCAGGCGTTGGTCTCGAGGCCCTCGCGTCCGCCCCAGAAGACGTAGGTCTTGGCGCCGAGCTCGATGCCGAGATCCATCGAGCGCATCGTCTTCTGCAGGGCATAGCCGCGCACGCGAGCGTCGTTGCTGGTGAAGGCGCCCTCCTTGAAGACGGCGTCGTAGAACAGGTTCGTCGTCGCCATGGGCACGCGCATGTCGGTGCTCTGCAAGGCTTGCTTGAACTCCTTCACGATGCGGTCGCGATCGGCGGGCGAAGCGTCGCTCGGAATGAGGTCATTGTCGTGAAGGTTGACGCCGTACGCGCCCAGCTCGGCGAGCTTGTGGACGATCTTCACCGGCGGGATCGTGCCGCGCACGGCATCGCCGAAGGGATCGCGGCCGCGGTTGCCGACGGTCCACAGGCCCCAGGTGAAGTGGTTGGCCGGTGTCGGGGTGTAGCTGTCTTGCGGGTGACGAGGATTCGATTGAGTTGCCATGGTGCAGCTAGAGCTAGCATCTGCCCGAGCGCCGGGTCTTTGGCCAGGAAGCGTAACTATTTGTCCAATACGGCACTCTCGGGTCCATAGCCCGCGGTTCAGCGCTCCAAAGTTGTCGGATGCGGCAGCACCTGGTTGTCGCGCTTCTCGAAAGCCGTGCTGATGTAGACGTTCTTGCGAATGCCGCGTTGAATTTCGTTGCGAAATTCCCCGGGCGGGACGCCCACGATGCGTCCGAAGACCCTGGTGAAGTGGTGGACGGTCTTGAAGCCCACGAGCTCGGCGATCTGCTTGAGCTCGTAGTCGGACCGACCGATGAGCTGTTGGGCGCGCGTGATCCGACAATGTAGGAGGTAGCCCATCGGCGACATGCCGAC
>JBBSDY010000280.1:0-5891 GCA_038240245.1 Polyangiales bacterium | reverse complement strand
GACGCCACCGACCTGCTCGGCGTTCGTCCTTACCGGCCCGGCGATCCTGTCCGCGATCTGCACGCGCGCTCGTGGGCCCGCCATGGATCGCCGATGGTCCGCGAATACCAGGAAGAGTACTTCACCCGTGTGGGGATCGTGCTCGACACGGATTCGGACGCTGCGCCCCCCCAGCATTTCGAGGGCTCGCTCTCGCTGGCGGCAGGAGTCGTCGCCAACCTGTGTCGCGGCGAGGCGCTGGTCGACGTTCTCATCACCGGCGAGCACGAGGCGAAGCTCGCGCTCGGCCGAAGCCTGGGCGCGCTCGATCGGGCGCTCGACGTTCTTGCCGCTCTTCGGACGAAGCCTGGTTTTCCTGCCCGTGCCATGCTCGGCCGACTCTACCCGCACCTCGAGCGTCTTTCATCGGTGGTTCTGATCGCGCGCGTCTGGGACAATGCTCGCGCGGGATTCGCTTCGGCCATCCGTGCGCGGGGGGTCGAAACGGTGGTGCTGGTGGTAGGTGATCACGCTTCTCGCACGGCCGAGGCAACGACGGTTCCATTCGATGCCATCACCCGCGGGGAGGCACTCGTCCTGTGATCCTGCGCCTCGCCGCACTTCTACCGATCTTCGTGGGGATCCTTTCGCTCGCCATCGGGTCCCACGCCTTTTCGCTCGCCATCACCCTCGCGGTGATGGCCCTCGGTCTGGCCTTGGTGGGGCCGAGGTGGGAGCTCGATCGCGGACGACAGCTCGTGACGAGCGCGATGGGAGCCGGAGCCGGGTATGCCGCAGCGGCCGCTCTTCACGAGCCGGAGCTCGGCTTGCTGAGCGAGGGATGGACCAGGTTTGCGGCCACGGTGTTTCTCGCCGCCGCCGCGCGTTTTCTCATCGTCGATCCCAAAGGGGGGCGCGTCATGACCACGGCTCTCGCGTTTGCAGGCCTCGTGGCAACCGGACAGACGCGTAGCGAATCGTACGTCGTGTTCGTGGCTCTCTTTCTTTTGACGAGCCTCTGGGCCCTCGGCGTGCGCGATCACGATGCTCTCCGCGCGAAAAGCGATCCGCGGCGGATCGCGGTCGGCACGGCCGTCGTGCTGCTCGCCGGGACCATTGGTCTCGGGACGACGCTGGGCATTCGCCGGCTGCACGACTGGATCGTCAACCGCGTGCACTCGACAGCGTTCGTCTGGCACCCGCACGTCGGCTTTTCCGACAAGGTCGACCTGGGAAGCCTCGACGGCCTTCTCGATTCTGACACGGTGGTCTTGCGTTTGCGCGGGCCGCGCGTCGACTACCTTCGCGGCGCCGCACTCGATCTTTACGGGTCCGGCCAGTGGGTGCGGTCCAATCCCATGGCCAACGAGATCAGCACGACCCTCGACGCCGCTCCCTCGGGCGACACGGTCGAAATCGCCGCCCTGTCCGAGCGCACCGATCGCTTCTTTTTGCCGCTGGGAGCACGGCAGATCCACGCCACGCCGGCCGACGTGCTCGTCGACGCCGCCGGATCGATCAAGCGGTCGCGAAAAGTCGGACGGCCGGTGGCGAGGTTCGTCCGCGGAGAGCGCGATCGCGCCGGCGCTGCCCCTCCCGATCCCGCCGATCTCCAGTTGCCGCGCCGCGATCGTGCCGCGCTCGAGGGCCTGGCAAAGCAATGGGTGGGCGACAAAACCGACACGGGCGAGATTCTCGACGCCATCGAGCACCACCTGCTTACTGAGTATCGCTACTCGCGCAACTTCAAACGCAGCCCCGGGATGGACCCGACCCTCGACTTTCTTTTCCGAAACAAGAGCGGCCATTGCGAGTATTTCGCCACCGCCCTGGCGCTCGTTGCGCGCGCGGCCAAGGTTCCCGCACGTTTCATCACCGGCTACCGGGTCGGCGAGCACAGCCCGTTTGGCTACCACGTCGTGCGCGATCGCAACGCTCATGCATGGGTCGAGGCCTGGGTTGAAGGCCAGGGATGGACGACGCGCGATGCCACCCCGGGTGGGGATCTGCTGCAGAACCTACCGCACGAGGCCGGCTACGCAGCATCCGCCGTAGACGCGCTGAGCGTCGGGTACGAGGACCTCACCAACTGGCTCGGGCGTCTCACGGTCCACCAAAGCGCAATCGCCTGGTTTGCCGGCTTCGCCGTCCTGGTCTTCATCGTGGCGCGCGGCGCTCGTCGCCGCACGCGTGCACGTCGCTTGCCGGACGACGAAGCGGCGTTGCCTTTTCTCGTCCCCCTCATCTCGAGGCTCGCACGAGAGGGCCACACACGTCGCGAGGACGAGCCTCTCGAGCGGCTTGCGGCGCGAATTCCCGATCGCGCGGCGGCGAGGCTCCTCGAGCGGTATGCGGCCCTTCGCTATGGAAGCGTCGGCAGCGAACGAGCATTGGCAGACGATGTCGCGCGGTCTCACCTGGCGCGGGTACGATAGGGGCTCACCTGTCGGACCCAGCGAACGATCGCGCGCGGCTCTTGCGCTATGTCAATGCACGACGCCGAACGAAAGAGGTACGAGCACGTTGGTCCCCCCGCGCGACGCTGAGAACGATGCGTTGCTCGCGACCTTCACGAGGCAATCGACTACGCAGCGATCGAGCCCTTCGCCGCCCGTCGGTGTCACGGTGCTCGTCCGGCCGGCGGAATCGATCGCCATGGCGAGTCGCACGCTTCCCTGTTGATCTCCGCGCAAGAGCAACCCTGCCTGGTAACAATCGCGGAACTTCGGCCGCAGACGACCGATGACCACCGCGTGATCGACCTGGGGCTCGGGGACGCCTTCGGGCGCCGTAGGCGCTGCCGCGACGTGTTGCGGAATGGCGGCACGCGCGGATGGAGGAGGCGCGCCGCTGCAGGCACACGCGAGCACGGCAAACGAGATCGAGGCACGGACCATGGCAGCCGATGATGCACGCCATGTGCCGACGGGCGCGAATCGTTCGGACGCGCGCGAGGCCGACCAAAGCCCGATGATCGATCCCACCAGAGGGCGGTCAGAGCTGCAACCTACGTTGGCGCCGTGGCACCTTCAACCGAAGCGGTGTTCCCTTTGTGCTGGGCGTCACCTATCGCCCCGCCACTTACGGGACCGTCGCCTGACCGGGAATGAGCAGGACTCTCTCGTCCGTCGCTCGTTGCCTTCATCCCCGCAGCACTTCGCGTATCCTCTCGGCATGGGTCGTAAGGCGGGTATCCGCGCACCGATGATTCGAGAACCGCTCGATTCGCTCGCCCTTACCGAGCTGGAAGAGCGGGCGTCGATCTCGAGCGTCTTTCTCGAGCGTTGTCGGATCGCAGCGGCTTCGGTTGCCGGCGTTCGTTTCGACACCGTACGGCTCGTGGGCGGCTCTCTGGCGGATACGACGCTCACCCAACCTTCGTGGTTGGACGTTCGTTGCGAATCCTGCGATCTCTCCGGCGCGGTCTGGGAAAAGCCCACGTTCACCCGCGTCGAATTTCGCGACTCCAAGCTGGTTGGTGCGCGCTGGAACGAGGCGACATTCGAAGATGTCCGGTTCGTGAGCTGTCAGCTCCATCTCGCCGCGTTTTGGTCGGCACGATGCGAGAGGGTGACCTTCGAAAAGTGCGCGCTGCAAGAGGTGGATTTTCACTCCGCAGATTTGAGTCGGGTGCCGTTCGATCAATGCGATCTAAGCGGCGCGAATTTGGCGGAAGCGAAGCTCGTTGGCGCCGACGTCAAAACCTCGAACATCCAAGGTGTGCGATTGGGACACAGCGAAGTTCGTGGTCTCATCGTGAGCCGCGAGCAGGCGGTTGCCATCGCGAAGATCCTCGGTGTCGAGGTCGCGGAATAGTGCGTCGAGCCCGTCGCCTCGTGCCTCTCCCATCGTCACGAGTCTTACAACCGCGAGCCCGGGTTCTAGGCCCGCTCCGCCCGCGCCCCTCAGAAAAGGCCGCCCCCTCTTGCACCTTGGTCCCCGCCAGGGTACATTAATAAACAAGCCTTACATTTGTGCCGGCAGGCGCCATCCTGACCGAAGCTACCTCGCAGTCGAGGGCCCAGGAGGACATCGATGATCCATCTCAAACAGTTGGCTGCATGGCCCCGATGGAGCGCCACGACGTGGGCGTTAATCGCCGTTTTGGCCGGTGGTTGCTCGGCGACGATCGGCGACAACAAGGGGCCGGGCGGCACGACGATTGGACCCGACGGCAAGCCGATCAGCACCGGCGGAGGCGGCGATGGAATGACCCCGGGTGGCAGCGCCTGCAGCGTGCCGAACGCGGTGCCGCAACGCATCGTCCGGCTCGACTACAACAAGCTCTCCAATTCGCTGACGACGCTGCTCGGCCCGGATGTGCTCAAAGGAGTCGTCATGCCGGCCAACGTGGGCAACGTGCGCCAGCGCGACTTTCAGGCGCTGTTCACCGAGGGTAGCCAGTTCGATCCGACGCTCCTGTCGAGCACGTTCACCATGATCGATCAGGCCGTCAGCACCAACCTCACCGGTGCGCCCTTCAACGCGCTGACGGGGTGCCCGGCCACACCGACCGACGCGTGCGTCCAGGCATTTCTTCCGACGTTCGCCCAAAAGGTCTACCGCCGGCCCATCACCGCCGACGAGAAGACAGCGTTCCTCAAGTTCTACGCCGATCAGAAAACCTCTGGCTCACCCATCGAGGAAGCCGGTCGACTGGCGATCGAAGCGGTTCTGATGTCGCCGCCCGCGCTCTATCGGATGGAAATCGGACAGCCGACGCTATCGGGGTACGAAGTGGCCAGCCAGCTTTCGTACTTCATCACCGACCACCCGCCCGATCAGGAGCTGCTCGATGCGGCCGAAGCGGGCAAGCTGATCACCGCCGACGGCAAGGCCGCGCAGATCGACCGGCTCATCAAGTCGAGCGCCGGCATCGAGAACCTGAGCCAGGTGATGGATGCGTACTATCAGCTCGGCCAGCTCGACCAGACCATCAAGGATCCGATGCTCTTTCCGGAGTTCACGGTCGGGCTTCGTGACGCGATGTACGCCGAGACCGACAAGTTCATCCGCGACACGCTGTGGCACGGCAAGGTCAATGATCTGCTCACGTCGCCCAAGTCGTTCGCCAACAGCTTGCTCTCCACCATCTATGGGATCTCCGGGGGCACTGACGCCAACACCTTCGCGCCGGTGACCTTTCCCTCCGGGCAGCGCACCGGCCTGCTGGGACAGGCGAGCATCCTGGCGATGCGCTCACGCACGAATACGACGTCGGTGGTGTCACGCGGGCTTTACATCAACAGCAGCATGCTCTGCCTCGTGCGTCCCCCCGAGCCCCCCGCGGCGGTAAAGGACAAGGTGACCGCCCAGCTTGCCGATGCAACGGCCACGGAGCGCCAGAAATCGGATTTTCGGACCAGCACGAGCCCATGCTCGGGTTGCCACACCGGCTTCGATCCCTACGGCCTGGCGCTCGAGAACTACGACGCCATCGGTCGATACAGGGCCACGTACGCGGGCAACGTCCCCATCGATGCGTCGGCCACCCTGCCGGCCAGCGCGGGAGGGGCGCACATCGCGGGTGGCGTCGAGCTCGAGAGCGTGGTCGCGCAAGACGGCTTGTTCGGTCGGTGCCTGACGAGCAACTTGATGAAGTACGCCCTCGCCGACGTCACCTTGGTCGATCCTCAAGACTGCGGTGTCGGCACCGCCTTCGAAAAATACCAGAGCGGCGATCAAACCTTCGCGACCATGGTGCGCGAAGTGGCGCTCTCCAACACCCTGTCCAACCGAGGAGCGGGCCAATGACGTCTTACAAGCATGCTCGTCGCAGCTTTCTCGCCGGTACGGGCGCGGCCATCGGCCTTCATACGATGCTCCGCGGCATGGAAGCCAAAGCCCAGGGCACGGCGGCAGGTCCCAAGCGCCTGCTGGTGACGCACCACCCGGTGGGCACGCTCCGCTAT
>JBBSDY010000279.1:0-5896 GCA_038240245.1 Polyangiales bacterium | reverse complement strand
GGGGCGCCGCCCACGATGGTCTTCAGCAAAAGCTCGCGCTGAACATTATCGCCGTGCTCGCCGCCCAGCATGGCGCCGATGTCATCGAAGCGGGCCGCCAGCTCGCCGAGCGCGCGCTCGCCTTCGGGGCCCATGCGCGTCGAGAATTTGCGAGTGGCAAATTCGCACAACCCGGACGCACGCCGTTGCAGGGCGTGCAGCTTGGGCCGAATGAACCGCGCCCACGCGCTGAGCGAGACGAGAACCGCCACCGCGAGCGACCCGAAGACCGCCCCCACGAAAGTCGACGACGCGCGCGTCACCAGCACGGTCGAGCAGACCAGCAGAATGAACGACGACACCGAGATCGCCAGCATGCTGCGAAGAAGGGGCTTCATCGGCCCCCTGGCCGCAGCGTGCTTGTCCAATATGGTCAGGGAAGCGTTCATTTGGATTAGAATTGACCGAATTCGAGGTTGGCCCGGGCGAGCGGGCCGCCAAGGTCGGACGTACCTAAACCCTTATTCATCGTATCGGTCAATGCAAGTCGGTAGCCGGCCCCCACCGCCACGCGCATGAACCTCGTCACGTTGACCTCGACGTTGGCCGAGGGCTCGAAGACGAAGAACGCGGTAGCACTCTGGCATGACTCCCAGCGATTGGCATCGTGGCCATCGTAGCAGGCTGCGCCGCCGCCGATGGTCGTGTCGACGAATCCGTGGACCAGCCGGTCCGAGGCAACGTTGTACTGCAGGAGAAGCCCGCCGTAGCCGCCGGCAATGCGGCGGTCGACGCTGGAGGTGGGCGAGTCGGAGCGCATGACGTCCCAGCCAAAGCCGCTCGCCGCGAGGCCGATTCCGAAGGTGCGGTTCATCACGAACGCGCCGCGCAGACCCGTGAAGTACCCAGGGTGCCCGTCGATGCCGGTCATTCCGAAGGTTGGCGCGACATACCAGCCCGCCTGGCGCAAGAAGCCATCGGGGCCGATTAAGGTCTGCGGGCTGTCGTCGACCGGCACGGGGAGCGGCGTTCCGGCCGACGAACCGTCAGCTTGCACCGATGTATCTTCTCTGGTCGTGGCCAGGATCGCACCGGGCGGAGTCTGCGCCGCCGCCAGCGAAGACGTGAACAGGACGGCTGACAGCATGGCCACGGCGTTCATTGTTTCGCAGTCCTCCGGTGCCGAGTGTCCGGCAACGCCGTGGGTATTGCAGCGCTCGTGCCAGGCGATCGACGGACAGGTGTCCGATGGCAAACGCGCCTATACAATCCCACGCCGATGATCCTCGTCATCAGCCCGGAAGGTTGAAATCCGCGTGTGCTCCTGGGCGGCAACGCTGATGACCCCGGCTGATCGGCACCCATTTCATGATGGGCACGCCCGATGTTCTTGTCGCCCGAAGCCGTCTTGACGCCCGACAAGGTCGACGGGCGGACCGACCTCGATGCGCTTGGGTGCGGGAGGTACTACCGTTTGACCGGCAGTGTGCTTTCAGTGGTGTCCAGCGTGATCGGGATCTGCGGCCAGCACCTGCACAGCGCACCCGAGCCACCATCGAGCCGCCGGGAACGCGCGATCGCCGCCGATCTCGAAGCCGTGCTCATGAAGTCTTGGTGCCGCGACGTGCGTGGGTGTGCCTGGAAACCCAACCGCCGTTCGCGTCGGGGGGCGCCGTTCGCGTCGGGGGGCGCCGTTCGCGTCGGGGCGCGCCGCTGGACGGCGGCGTCGGTGCACCGAGCATTTGCTCACCGATGCGTCGCCCGCGCGCTTAGGCCGGCGACCCGCGAATTGGGGCGCTGCATCGGGGCGTCTTTCGGCGGCCTCGCGCCTGGTAGGGGACGTGGCCCGATGTTTCGACCTCGTTCTTGAGAATGTAAGCGCGCACTCCCATGAAGTCGCGGCCCCACGCGAGAATGCGCGAGTAGGCGAGCCAATCCCAAAACTTCCGACTCGATGTCCCTTGCGGGCGCCCGTGACGATGCGCACGACCACGCCCGCGAATGCACGCAAGAAGCTCTGAGCGGCGAGGCGACATCGCGCGCGAACGACCAGGTGGAGATGATTGGCAGCGTTGGCATATTCGTAAATACGAACGCCGAACCGGCGGGCCATGCGGCGCAGGGCGGAACGGATGGCCGGCTCGTGATGCGGATGGCGCAATGACCAGTCTCCGCTGGCGCGCGACGAGCGCAGAACGACGTGAAGTGGGCGACGGGTATCAAGGGGACGCGACAGCTTGCGACGACCTGTGCCGGTCGCTCCGCCGTGTTCGTTTCGAGACGGCGTCGACTTGAAGATGGTTGGAACAGAGAGCTGGCGTCCCACACTCTAAAGCTAAGCATCATTGTCAATTTATCAAGCTGGGGCGATGTTATTGTGAGACAAAAAAATGCGCCGTGACAAAGTCGATCGCGCGAGCGTGGCCATCAACACCGCGACCATCTGGACGGGCCGGCTGCCCCGGAACGGGGCGCGCGGGCAGTGTCATGCGGCAGCCATACCATCGGGTTTTGGCGTCCCATTGCCGCCAGTGGCGCCACCCGGAGCGTCGTTTCCTCGCGCCCTGAGCGTCGTTTCCTCGCACCTTGAGCGTCCTCGCGCCCTGAGCGTCGTTTCCTCGCACCTTGAGCGTCGTTTCCTCGCGCCCTGAGCGTCGTTTCCTCGCACCTTGAGCGTCGTTTCCTCGCACCTTGAGCGTCCTCGCGCCCTGAGCGTCCTCGCACCCTGAGCGTCGCGCCGTGACCGTCGCAACCGTGAGCGGCGTTCCCTTGCGAAAGAAGGCGTCCGCAACGACATGACAGCACTTGTGCAGGGCAGTGTCATCGCTGCAGGCCCACGGGGCGGGAACGTGGGCTCGGTTGCAGTTGGTCGTGCACGCCCACGGGAGGTCGTGAGCGACCACTAGCTCGGGATCCTTCCGGCTCCCGCTGCGACGAGCTCGTGGATCGTGTGCGCGACCGCATCGGCGCCATCCTCGACGGTGGACACGACGCGTCCCATGCGGTCGAGGTTCTTTTCGAGCTCGGCGTAGCCTTCGAGGACGCGCGCGCCGAGGGGCGCACGGCCCGGCCGCGCCCGCTCACGAGCAACGATGACTTCGAGCGGCGCCCAGAGCGTAAACAAATAAACGCGAGCGTCGCCCTTGCGCACGGTACGGAAGTACGCAACGTGCTCGGGAGCCAAGAGCACGTAGTCGAAAATGATGCGCGAAGCTCCCATGGCAAGGTAGGTAGCGGCGAGCGCGGCGGCGGCTCGGTACGTGGACCCGCCGCCCAGATGGGCGAGCGCGTCGTCAGGCGCAAAAGCCCGCAATGCGTCGCCCGAAATTGCCACTGTGCCCTGCAAGAGCCCGCGCAAATGTCGGGTCACCGTTGACTTTCCGACCCCGGCCGGTCCCGTTAGCAAGATGATTTCCTGATTTCGCGGATCCATGAAGGAAGACTGGACCTGAGTGTCTCTGGCCACAAGATCCGCACTCGCGTGCGCATGGCCGGAGCCACCCGTCGAAGAGCGAGGTCCCCCGCTCCAATTGCTACCAGTGACCGGAGGAGCGCTGGTCCTTCGAAACCGGCGGCGCGGTCATTTCGAACGCCAAACCAACCGGATCCGAAGGTCCCTGCGTCCGAGTCAAGGCGCTCGCCCCACCTCGAGCGGCGCCACACGTCCGAGGCCACGTCGTGGGCATGAGCCCGCGCTCGTGCTCCGCAACGACGAAGAGAACACCACCATCATCGACGGGGCAGGAAACGGCGCCAAGGGTGTTGGGTACCTTTGCGCTGCCCCCGCTACTCCAAGGCCAAAACGCCGGACAACCGTCCGTTGTCCGCGGACAACGACCCGCCGGACGCCTCTGACCGCGGCCCGGCGCCCGAATGCGCGCTCCGGGGGCCGCGCGGCACCTGGCACGGGGCGTGAAAGAGCGCCGGCGGGACATCAAGGAGGACTGAATGACCCCCGTCGCATTCCAGAAGAGCTCGGCTGCATGGTTGACCGTCTTGGCAATGGGATCGAGCCTCGCATTCGCGGGGTGCCGTTCGGCTGCGGCCGAGCCGCGCAAACCGAACGAGATCGCCGCCATCCACGTCGACACGGTGATCGTGAGCCAGCGAACCTTGCCGAGGTTTCTCACGTTGACCGGCACGCTGCTTCCGAATCAGAAGGCCGACGTCGCGGCCGACGTCAGCGGCAAGATCCAGGCGACGTTCGTGGAGCGAGGCTCGTTCGTGAGCAAGGGCTTTCCGCTCGCCAGCGTCGATCCACGTTCGGCGGCGATCTCGCGCACCGAGGCAAGCGCCCAGGCCCGCGCACTCGAAGCGCAGAGCAACCTCGCGACCGCCGATTGCGAGCGAGCCGAAAAGCTCTTTCGCGACGGATCGCTCTCCCCGGCCGAGCACGAGCGACAGGCGGCGCAGTGCCAGGCAACCGGTTGGTCGAAAAAGGCCGCCGAGGCGCGCGCGCAGCTCGCCGGTAAGACGCTTGGCGACTCGACCATCCGCGCTCCCTTCTCGGGAATCATCTCCGAGAGGCTCGTCACGGTCGGCGAGTATGTCCGCCCCGATACGCGCGTCGTGACCCTCGTCGACATCGACACCCTGAGGCTCGAGCTCACGGTGTCCGAGTCCGACATTGGCAGCGTGCACGAGGGGCAAGTGGTCGGCTTTCACGTGGCGAGCTTCGGCGACGAGGACTTCAGTGCCACCATCAAGTACGTCGGTCCGGCCCTGCGACGCGCGAGCCGCGATCTCGTGGTCGAGGCCAATCTCGGCAATGAGGCACGTAAGCTCAAGCCGGGAATGTTCGCGACCGCCAAAATCGGGCTCGGCACGTACGACAGCGCTGTCGTGCCAGCGACCGCTCTTCGTGAAGAGGGCTCGACCCGACACGTTTTCGTGGTGAGCCAGCAAAAGCTGGAAGAGCGCGTCGTCGAAACGGGGGAGCATGTGGGCGACGTCGTGGCCATCGCCAAGGGCGTCGTGGCCGGCGAGCAGGTCGTCGTCCGAAACGGCAGTGAGCTGAAAGACGGAAGCTCGGTGCAGTAGCGGGGCCCTGCCTCGCTACTCGCCGACCGACCTCGAGCCCCGAGCGAGCTCGAGCCCCAAGGGAGAAATCGCCATGCAATGGCTTGCCAAGATCAGTGTGAAGCGCCCGGTGCTCGCCACCGTTCTCATCCTCCTCATCTGCGTCATCGGCGCCACCGGCTACTTCCAGCTCGGTGTCGATCGCTTTCCCAAGGTCGACTTTCCCTCGGTGGCGGTGATCACCCGCCTTCCCGGCGCCGCACCGGAAGAAGTCGAAACCGAGCTCACCGACAAGATCGAAGAGGCCGTCAACACCATCAGCGGCATCGACGAGCTTCGCTCGATCTCGAGCGAGGGCGTTTCGCAGGTGTACGTCACCTTCAGTCTCGACAAGGACATCGATGTCGCCTCGCAAGAGGTCCGCGACCACATAGGACGCGTGCTTCCCCTCTTGCCCAAGGACATCGACGCGCCGGTCATTGCCAAGATGGATCCCGACGCGGCGCCGGTGCTCTACATGTCGGTCAACGCCGACAAGCCGATACGCGAGGTCACCGAGGTCGCGGACAAACAGATCCGGCGGCGCATCGAAAACCTAGCAGGCGTCGGCCAGGTGCTGTTGCTCGGCGGCGCAAAGCGGCAAATCAACGTCTGGATCGATCCCCTCAAACTGCGCGCTGCCGGCCTCAACGCGACCGAGGTACAGCGTGCCATCGGTCTGCAAAACCTCACCACGCCCGGCGGTCAGATCGACACCGGTCCCGAGCAGATGACCCTTCGCATCCGTGGTCGCGCCGAAAGCGCGGCCGAGCTGACGCCGTCGCACAGGACCAGCACGAGACCCATCTCGCCTTGCGACCCGGTGCGAAGGCGTCTAGGCAGACGCTCCGGCGACGAT
>JBBSDY010000278.1:0-5899 GCA_038240245.1 Polyangiales bacterium | reverse complement strand
GGGCGACATGGCCTGGTCGACGATACGCGCGAGTGCGGCCGGGATGGCCGGCACGAGCGCCTGAGCGGTGGGCGTGAGGCGACGGCCGTTCGGTTCCCTGGAGGCGCCGGGCGGACTGAACGCCGAGTGTCCCGCCAGCATCTCGAATAGCAGCGCTCCCGCGCTGCGCAGATCGGATGTCACGTCGACGGTGCATCCCGTGGAGCGTGATTCGCTTGCCGGAGGGGCGGTCATGGTTTGCAGCGACGGCTCGGACACGCCGAAGTCGAGCAGCTTGACGACGAGCTGGCCGCTTCGTCCGCGGCGCAAGATGACGCTCTCCGAGCGCAGATCGCCGTGAACGATGTTGGCGCCGTGCGCCGCCTCGAGTCCCGCGAGCACCTGCAACATCACCTGACATGCGTCTTCGGGCCGCATGGCGCCGTGCCGCGCGACGATGTCGGCCAGCGTCTCGCCTCGCAAGGGCTCGCTCACCAGGTAGGCCTCGCCCTCGGGTGTGACGCCCACGTCGTAGACCTCGACCACACTGGAGTGGGCGATCTCGGCGGCGGCGCGGGCCTCGCAAACCAGGCGCCTTCGCACGACGACGTCGGCGCTGACCTCGAGGGCCACGAGCTTGAGCGTGACCTTGCGGCCGACGACCTGGTGCTCGGCCTCCCACATTTCCGCCCCTTGTCTCACGCCGAGGGGGCGGGACAGAAGGTACCGTTCATCGATGACGTCGCCGATCCGATGCATGCGTGTGGGTCGAGCTTCAACAACGGCGGCTGGACCCGGCCCTTGAGAAACTAGCCCCGAATCACCAGGAGCTTGCGTACGGTCATCTCTTCCATGGCAAACCGGACGCCCTCCCGGCCGAGGCCCGAGTCCCGGACACCCCCGTAGGGCATCGCGTCCACCCGGAACGATGGAGAATCGTTGACAATGAGGCCCCCCACGGCGAGCCCGTCGAAGGCCTGGCGAACCCTCCCGAGATTCTGCGTGAAGACGGCCGCCTGCAGGCCGTAGCGGGTGGCTCCAGCCTGGGCAATGGCGTCCTCCCAAGCCGAGTAGCGGTGAACCGTCAGGACGGGCCCGAAAACTTCATCGGACACGACCTTGAGCCCGAGATGGTCGGCGGAGCGGATGCCGAGCACGGTGGGTGACACGCGCGTGCCGTCGCGTTTGCCGCCGGCTAAGCACTCGACGCCCTGGTCGAGCGCCTCGTGGACCCAACTCTCGATTCGCTGGGCGCTCGCCTCGTCGATGACCGAGGAAATCACGGCCGATGGATCGAGCGAATCGCGAACCAATAGCTCCGAGGCTCGCCGGACCAGCTCGGAGACGAACGAATCGTAGACGGCGTCGTGGACGAACAAGCGCTGCCCCTTGATGCAGACTTGCCCGGCATATGCGAAGGCGGAGGTGAGGGTGCGGTCGAGCGCCCAGGTGAGATCGGCGTCGTCGTGGACGATGATGGCGGCGTTGCCGCCGAGCTCGAGCAAGACGCGCTTTTTGCCGGCGATGGACTTGAGGTGCCACCCCACCTTGGCACTTCCGGTAAACGACAGAGTGGCGAAGCGATCATCGCGCACGAGCTGCTCGGCGACGGCGACTTCGCAGGCAAGCACCTGAAAGGTGCCCGCCGGAGCGCCCGCCTCGTGCACGAGCTCGGCGAGCTTGAGCGCGGTGAGGGGCGCCTGGGGCGGGGGTTTCAAGACCATCGAGCAACCGCTGGCCAGAGCGGGAGCGAGCTTGTGGCACACCAGGTTCAGCGGGAAATTGAACGGCGAGATCGCGATCACCGGCCCGGCGGGGACGCGCGTGTAGCCGCCGGCGAAGCCCGCCGATGTTTCGTTCAGATCGAGCGGCATCACCTCGCCGCCCATGCGCGCCGATTCCTCGGCTCCGAGCTCGAGGGTTGCGATCGCGCGCTTGACCTCGCCGCGCGCCAGGGCGATCGGTTTGCCCGCTTCGCGCGCCATGAGCTCGGCGAACGACTCACTCTCTTTTTCGACCGCCGCCGCGACCCGTTGCAAGAGACGTTTTTTCTCGAACGACGGCAGCCGTCGCATCTCGTCGAACGCGCGGACCGATGCCTGAGCGGCGAGCTCGGCTCGCGCCGCGTCAGCGAGGACGATCTCGCCCACCACGTCGCCACGCCACGGATCGCGGACAAGCGCGCGCGGGCCGTCGTCGATGATCTTGCCGTCGATGCGCAGTGGAAAGCGAAGGGGGAGGTCCATCGGAGGGGAGTGTAGTCCGAACCTGTGGCCGGGGTACCGCTCCACGCGCGTCTCAAGACGCACAAAAAGCGACTGGCGCGCCCACCGTGAGGGGAGCGCGCCAGTCGTGACCGCTGTTCGAGCCGGTTACTTGCTGCTCGTGGTCAAGCTCGCGCTTGCGCTAACCGAGACGTTGACGCTGGCCGTCGCCTGGCCAGCTACGCTGAGCGAATCGGCGACGCACGCTGCACCGGACAGGCCGATGTCACCTGCCGCCTGGAACGTGGCGACAGTCTGGCTCGCAAACGAGGCAACGGGATCCTTGAGAGCAACGATCAAGTTGACGGCTTCTCCCCAGTCCGCGATGTGAGCCTCGAGTGCCGTTTGCAGGTCGAGATCGCCAACCACGGTGACGGCCGCCGTCGGCTTGGTGCACGCGAGGTGAGCACTCGCGTTTCCGGAGCAGCTAGCGCGGCAAGATGCGCTTGCCTGGCAATCAAGGCTGCCGGTGCACTTGGGAGGGCTGACCTCCGACGAGCACGATCCGTGGCACTCGCCCTTGCAGGTCGCCATGGCTGGCGTGTACGTACACTTGCCGTTGCACTTGCCGGTACACATTGCGGCAGCCGTGGCGGTGCATTTGCCCGTGCACATGCCGGTGCAACCACCGGTGAGCTTGCCCTTACAGGCGGCTTCACAGTGTCCGCTGGCCTTGGCCGAGCAAGTGCCTTCGCACTTCCCGGCGCAGGCAGCCGAGCTGGCCGTGCCATCGCACATGCCCATGCACATGCCGCCGCACGTTCCGGAGAACATCGCCTCGCAGCCGACGTCACAGGTGCCGTCGAACTTGGGCGCATCACATGTGCCCTCGCAGCTACCCATGCAAGCGACTGCCGCCGTCGCCGTACACGTGCCTTCGCAGCTGCCCGTGCAGTCGAAATCTGGCGCCTGAACATCGCACGCCGCGTCGCAAGTGCCGTTGCACTCGACGACCAGCTTGCCGGGTTCACACTTTGCCTTCACATCGCAGGCGGCTTTCACGTTGCAATCGCCTTCGCAACTGGCTTCGGCGTGCACGTCGGCGGTACAGCTGGCCTCGATTGTCACTGCAACCGTCACCCCCTTGGCCGCGGCCGCATCCACGCGCGCCTTGAGAACGGCGCAAGCTTCGGCGGCAGTCGTCTTCGTGGTGTCCAGTTTCAGGTCCGCGTTCATTGCGTTGCAGACCGTGAGAAATTTCGCTTCGACATCGAGAGCCTTCGTCTTGAGCGCCACGGCCGCGTCGGCGTAAGCCTTGACGGTGGCTTGCGCGCTGGCGGTTACGTCGAGGCCGTCACAGCCCTTGCCGGCGTTGGCGACGTCTTTGGCTGCCGAGCAGCCGCCCATCGACGAGAGTCCGACGGCCATCGCGAAGAGGGCGCCGGGCAAGTACTTCAAGCTTTTCTTTCCTATCATTCGAATTCTCCTTGGAGGTCTGCCTTGTAACTGGCTGTGAAGGCCATCACGCGGTGCGAGCTTTGAGAGGTCCCCTCGACTCGATCGCGCACGGGCTACACGGTAGGACGACGTTCGACGCGCCATGATGCAACATGCAGGCCCTGCCACGGCGTGTCTTTGATTCCCGCTGCCTTTTGACGTTCGGACGCGGTCGTCCCGCAGCTCTCGATCTCGGAATATAACTTAGAACTCGCCTAGATCCCGCCCCCCTGGTTTGGGGCCCGAGGGTTTGGGCGGGCCCTTTACGGGCGGCTTGGGGGGATCAACGGTCGGATAAGCCGGCGTCATCGGGCCGGGCGATGCGGATGTGGCCGCGGCTGATTTCTTCGTCGACGAAAGGATGCGGAATTCGACGCGTCGGTTCTTCGCGCGACCGGCCGCGGTCTTGTTATCCGCGATCGGTTTGTCAGGGCCGTATCCTGCGGACGACAGTCGGCGAGCTTCGACGTTCTTGCTGGTGAGGTACTCCACCACCGACGTGGCGCGCCGCTTGGACAGATCGGTGTTGTGAGCGGCGTCGCCCTTGTCGTCGGTGTGGCCGGCGATTTCGACCTTGAAGATCTCGGGGTGGTGGGTAAGCGCGCCAGCGACCGCGTCGAGCACCGTGAAGCTCTTCTTGCCGGCGATCTTGTCGCTGTCCTTGTCGAAGTTGATAACACCCTTGATCTTGAGCTCTTCGGATCCGACATCGACGAGCGATGCTCCGTCGGGGCATCCGTCCTCGTCCTGGAAGCCGTTGAAGGTCTCGGCCTTGTCGGGGCACTTGTCGGTGGCGTCGGGGATTCCGTCGTGGTCACGGTCGGGGACCTCGTCGGGGCATCCGTCCTCGTCCTGGAAGCCGTTCATGACCTCGGGCTGATCGACGCACTGATCGTCGGCGTCCATGATCCCGTCGCCGTCGTTGTCGGGATCGGGGCAACCGTCGGCGTCCTGGAAGCCGTCGGTGTCCTCGGCCTCGTCGGGGCACTTGTCGATCTTGTCGGGGACGCCATCCTTGTCGCGATCGGGGCAGCCATAGAACTCGCCCGCCCGATGAATGACCGTCGGTCCGCCGTCGTCGGGGCACTTGTCCTCGGCGTCGGGGATGCCGTCCTTGTCGCGATCGGGAACGTCGTCGGGGCAACCGTCGGCGTCTTGCAGGCCGTTCTTGGTCTCCGGATCGTTGGGGCATTTGTCTTGCCCATCGGGAATGCCGTCGCCGTCGTTGTCGGGATCAGGGCAACCGTCGGCGTCCTGGAAGCCGTCGAAATCCTCGGCCGCGGTCGGGCATTGATCCTTGTCGTCGGAGATCCCATCGCCGTCTTGATCGGCCATCTCGTTGACGAACGCCGCACCCGCGAAAAAGCGCATGCTCGGCGATCCGATTCCGTCGATGATCCCGAGCCCTCCGCCGAGCGTGAAGGCGAGCTTGGAGCTCAAGGGATGCACCTGGGCGGCGAGCTCGGTTTCGAGCACGCTGGTTCCGCTGCCCGAGCTGAGCGACGCGGAGCCAAAACCCTCGGCCATGAGGCTGAGAACCGGGGTCACCAGATAGCTGGCGCCCGCGCCATAGCGGAGCTCGGGGCCGAGCTTGGCCGAGCCGACGAACGCTTCTTTGCGGTATGCGCCGCCGGCGTTGGCGGCGATGTCGAACCTTCCGAGCTGGATGTCGTAGATGAGCCGGCCGCCAAAGGTCGGCGACCAATCCCCAATGTACGTGTCCTTGGTGCCCGAATTGGCGTGCGCGACGGGCGCCGTCCCGAAGATCGAGAAGGCCAGCACATGGGTGTCGGCCGAGGACCCGATGGCTCGCACCTTGGCCTCGAAGAGCGGATCGCCCAGGCCCGATCCCTTGAGGCCGGTACGCGACTGCTGGCCGAATGCAGGGCTGTTCGGATCGGTGTCGAGCCCCGCCCCCTTCACGAACGTGTAAGGAACGCGAACGCCGAGCTGGAGCCGGGGAACGATGGTCAAAGATGCGAGCAGATCTCCGGTGATCAGAGTCTCGACCATGGTGATGCTGCGCAGCGACGAAGCGTCCGACGACGAGCAGGTTGCCGCCGACACGCAGGTCGTGATGATGAAGGGGTTTTGCGCGTAGTTGCCGAACAGGCCCAGCGAAAAAGCCATCTTGCCGTCGGTGCGCGCGCCCTCGACCGTGATGAAGTTGTGCGGCCCGATGGCCGGCGAAAACTTCTGCACCGTGAACTCACCCTCTT
>JBBSDY010000277.1:0-5907 GCA_038240245.1 Polyangiales bacterium | reverse complement strand
GGCGCCATCACCGCCTTCACGCTCGCTCATTCCCTCACCCTCGGCCTCGCTGTTCTCGGGGTCGCGTCGCCGAGCCCGAGGCTCATCGAACCGCTCATCGCCCTTTCCATTGCCTACGTGGGCATCGAAAATTGGTTCGTGCGCGATGCGGTGGGTCGCTGGCGGGTGACGTTCGTCTTTGGTCTCATTCACGGCTTCGGATTCGCCGGCGCGCTGCGCGAGATCGCACTCCCGCGCTCACAGATCCCCATGGTCCTCTTTTCATTCAACCTCGGGGTCGAGGCTGGACAGATGGCGGTGGTGGCCATCGTGTTGCCCCTGTTGCTCCTGGCCAGCCGACGCGGTTGGCTCGCCGTCTTCAGGGCGAAACTCCTGAGCCTTCCCCTTGCCGCCACGGGGCTGGTTTGGTTCGTCGCTCGCATGGTCGGCTGAGAATTTCAGGGAGGGTTCTACGGCGCGGTCACCGCTACATCGTCGAAGGCGACCACGCCGTCGGTTGCAGTGAGCGCGATGCCGCCGGCGGTGACCGACGAGTTGCTGCCCATCGCAACCTGAGCCCCCGCGAAGTAAGCGGCGATCGTCGAGCCCTTGGCGCTGATACCAACCGTGTACCAGGTGCCATCGACCAGAGCGGTCGGAAACTTGTACGTGCCGACATCGGTGGTGCTGCCATCGACCTTGACCCGGATTTTCATCTGGTTGCTGCGAACCTCGAGAAAGCAATACGTCTTGAACGACGTAAACCGCACGACCAACATGACCAGCGTATCGGGAAAACCCGAGACGACCTTGACCTTGGCTTCGAGGTGCTGGTCCGTCCAGCGGTAGTCTCCCCCGACGGCCCAGGAAGGATCGGACGTCGCTTGTTGCTCCTCATAGACCTTGGTGGCGCCATCGGCGACGATGCTCCACTTGCCGAGCGGCATCTGCTCGGCGTCGATGCTGGCCATCCAGCCATTGGGATCGCCATCTTCGAAGTCATCGTGGAAGGGCAACTGGGTGCTCGCGGCGGGTCCGCTGCCGCCCGAGCCGGCCGAGCCAGGCGATCCGCCCGACCCTCCCGATCCAGACGCACCGCCCGATGCGCGCGCGCCCGCTTCGCCGCCTGTCCCCGTGGTCGCCATGCCGGTGTTGCCACCTGTCGACCCCGCTGTCCCGGCGGAGCCAGTGCCGTCGAGAGATCCGCCGGCTCCGCTGGTCAGGAACGCGCCGCTGGAACCGGATCCGGTGACTTCGCGCTGACCGGCATCCACACCGTTGGCACACGCGACCGCGCCCAGTGCGCCAGTCGCCCACGCGAGGGTCCACGCCAGGCTATTGGCTCTGAATCGTCTCTCGACAATCCTCATCATATTTGCACTCCCAGCGGACGGGCCCCGAAAAGGGGCACCCGACCCCAGTAATGCGCCGGACGCGCAAACCGATCACCCTGCTGCGCTTCGGGGGCCCGGGTTGCCTTTTTTCCCGAAAGTTGTAAGCAGCGCGGCCATGTTCACCCGCAGGGCGAAACGCCCGTCCGTGGCTCACGGAGAGACGCACCTCAGCGGCCGCGCAGGGTGGCTTCGCGCCGCGGTGCTCGGAGCCGACGACGCCATCGTTTCGACGGCAAGCCTCATGATCGGCGTCACGGCCTCTGCGGCATCGAAAGGCGCCATCCTGGTCGCCGGCGTGGCAGGCCTCGTCGCCGGATCGATGTCGATGGCGGTGGGAGAATTCGTTTCGGTCAGCTCCCAGCGCGACGCCGAGGAGGCCGACATCGAGCGTGAGAAGCGTGAGCTCGCCGGGCAGCCGCAGGCCGAGCTGAACGAGCTGGCGACGATCTACGTGAAGCGAGGCCTCGAAAAAGATCTCGCCATGAAGGTCGCCGAGCAATTAAGTGCCAAGGATCGCCTGGGCGCGCACATGCGCGATGAGCTGGGAATCGTCGAATCGACGATGGCCCGTCCGATGCAGGCGGCGTGGATATCCGCGGCGAGCTTTGCTTCTTTCGCGCTGGTTCCCATCGCTGCCTTGCTCGTCGCGCCAGAAGCTTTTCGCATTGCCGTGATCGCAGGGCTCTCTCTCGCCAGTCTCGCGGCTCTCGGCGCCGTGGGTGGCTACCTCGGCGGCGCGCCCATCGCACGTGCCTCGCTACGGGTCACCGTGGGGGGTGCGCTGGCGATGGCGGTGACGGCCGCGATCGGACGGCTGCTCGGCGTATCGATGGGATGAGTCAGCCCAGGTAAAGCGCGAGACTGTCGAAGCAGCCGTTCCAGCCTTGCTCGTGCGATTCGCGGACCTCATCGCTCGGGATCTGATCGTGCACGATGATGACCTCGGTCGAGTCACCGCGCGGCTCGAATCGAACCGTCACCCGCGAGGACTCCACGGTGCCCTGTCCCATGCGCCAGGTGTAGACGAGCTTGTGGGGCGGCTCTACCTCGCGAAACTCGCCCTCGATGGTCACCGTGTTGCCATCGGGGAGCGCATTCACGATGCGGTAGCGCCCACCGACGCGCAGATCGACCTCGGCGCCCGAGCACGTGACGGGTCGCGGGCCCCACCAGGCGCAAAGGTGCTCTGGCTGGGTCCACGCCTCGAAGATCCGCGCCGCGGTTGCGTGGATGGTGCGACGAACGAGAAGAACCACTCCTTCGCTCATCGGCGCGCCTTCGTCTTGGTGGAAGGGCCCTCGACGTAGTGCGCAAGCTGGTCGAGCGTTTGCTCCCAGAAGGGGCGATAGCGAGCGAGAAAGGAAACCGCGTCTCCGAGAGGCTGCGCCTCGAGGTGGCAGCGATGGTACCAACCTTCGCGCTCACGGCGCATGAGGCCCGCGCGTTCGAGCACGCGCAGGTGCTTGGACACCGCGGGGAGCGTCATCGAAAAGGGCTCGGCGAGCTCGGTGACGGACGCCGATCCGCGCGCGAGACGGCCGAGGATGCGACGGCGCGTGGGGTCGGCCAGCGCCGAGAAGATCGCATCGAGCCTGGAATCCTTCGCAGCCTGGGATGGGTGCCTTGACATGATTTCGCAATCGTTATACCAATTGGTTTAGCAATCTGTCAGCAAGAAAGGAACGCTCACATGTCCAACATCCACCAGGAGATCACGCTGGCTGCGGATCCGTCGCGCATCTACAAGGCGCTCGTCGATAGCAACGAGCTCGCCGGGGTGACCGGAGCACCAGCGAGCGGCGACAGCACGGAGGGTGCGGCATTCACTGCGTTCGGCGGACACATTTCGGGTCGCCATGTCGAGCTCGTACCGGGCAAGCGCATCGTCCAGGTGTGGCGCGCCAAGGGCTGGCCCGAGGGCGTGCACTCCCTCGTCCGCTTCGAGCTTCATGCCGACGGCAAGGGAACGAAGCTCGTCTTCGATCACGATGGATTTCCCGAGGACGCGAAGGAGCACCTCGCCCAGGGGTGGCACGCAATGTACTGGGAAAAGATCGCCAAGCACGTCACCTGACGTCCACGTCCGATCTCGACCGCTGGTGATCGCTACCGCTGGTACTGAGCCAACAGGTAGCGTCCGAGGGGCTCTTTCCAGTTTCGCGCCTGCGCGACCAGCCGGGACCGATCCAGCTCGACCCGCTGCAGCGACACACCGAGCGTGCCCTGGTGAGCCTCGACGATGGCGTACTCGGCGTGGGTCATCACCCGCGGGGGCCCGCCCGACGCATACGATTCGAAGGGCAGCCCGACGCTGCCTGGATTGACGATGAGCCGCCCTCGATGCTGCCTCAGCATTTGCAGGTGCGGGTGCCCTCCCGCCAGGACGGTCGCTTCGTGACCGCGCAAATGAGCGTCGAGCTGGGCCGGCGCGGTCTCCGCCAGCAGGTCTTGCGTATTGGAATCGGGCGAGCCGTGAAAAAGCAAGAGCTGCATCTCGGCCCCGAGGTCCACGCGCGTTCGTGACACGAAGGTGGTCAGGAATTCGAGCGATCCGGTGTCGAGCTCGGATCGGCACCACGCTACCGCGGAGACCACATCGGGCGCGTCGGAGTGATTGCCCAGAAGCTCGGGCCGGGACATGTATTCGTCGTGGTTGCCGAGGATGAACCATCGGCATCGCTCGCGGATGATGTCGAGGACCTCACGCGGGTGGGGCCCGAGCGTGCACACGTCACCCAGACAGGCCACGGCGTCGACACCCATCGCGCGGGCATCGGCGAGCACGCGCTCCACGGCGTGCACGTTGCCGTGCAGGTCCGAGATCAGGGCAATTCTCGCGTCGCTCGACATGCGGGGAAGTTACGATGCGCCCCGGCTGACAGGTGTCACCGGGGCGACAATCTCCACATTTTCCCACATTTTTCCGACATGGGGCTCGAGGCATGGCAGTCTCGACGCGTGGACATAGCGCGGTCTCTGGCCGACGTTCCGCTATTCGCATCCGTCGAGCTGTCGGTGCGCAGGGCACTCGCCTCGCACGCCCAGGTGATCGAACGAAAGAAGCGACAGTCGGTCATCCGACAGGGAGCACCGGCCGACGCCATCTTCGCCGTCGTGCGAGGCAATCTGAAGGTTTCGATTCAGAGCCCGTCGGGATCGGCCGCAGGTCTGTCCGTGCTGGGACGAGGGGACGTCTTCGGCGAGCTGGGGGTTCTTGGGGCGGTCACTCGTCTGGCTGCCCTGACGGCGCTCGAAGATACGACCCTGCTGCGGATCCCGGGGGCGGTGTTTCTCGACGCGTTGTCGACTTCGCCCATCCTCGGGTTGTCGTTGTCGCGCCTCCTGGCGCACCGGCTGCGTTCGACGGGAGAGCACTTCAGCGACTTTGCGGCCCTGCCCGCGCCGGCGCGGTTCGCCCAGCGGCTGCTCTCCTTGCTCGAGCGTTTCGGGCAGGCACAGAAGATCCATGTGCTCCTCGATCTTCCCTTGACCCAGCTCGATCTGGCCGAGCTCGCGCAGCTCAGCCGACAGCGGACGAACTTGTTACTTCAAGATCTCAAACGCCGCGGGATCATCGCGTGGCAAGATCGACGCCTGGTGGTTCTCGACATCGACGCGCTCCGCACCGAGGCGCTCGGGGTCTAGCGCTGCAATTGCGCCTCTGCGGCGCCCACCATCTCCATCGTCTCGGGATCCTGCAAGAAGGCAATGACGGCGCCGTTGGGCGGGGCTTGCGCGTGCAGCGCGGCTCGCCCGCCCTTCGCGCCGTCGACTTGCACGGTTTGAAAATCTCGCACGACGTTGGCGTGGCGCAGTGTTTTTCCGGCATTCTCGCCTGCCGTCACCCGCGACGACGTCTCGGGCTCGATGAGGGCGATCCGAAGGACCGTTCCGTGCGCGGGTGGCGTCGAAAAGGTGAAGTCGACGGACACGCCGGCCTCGACGCGTTTCGCCTGCAGCGAGATTCGCGCCCCTTCTGACCGCAAAAGCGCCGACGCGATGCTGTGCGTCGCACGTGGTCCACTGGATCCCACGAACGCGTCGCGACCGTTGACCACCATCTCTGGCGTGTACATGCCCTTTTGATCGACCACGCGGGCGTACGACTCCTGACGACGCGTCGCCATCTCCGAGCTGTACGGATCCGGCCAGCCGAGGCTGTTCCAGTAGTCGACGTGAAAAGCGAGCGGATACACGCGCCGTCCAGTCCGCGACGCCTCGCTGGTGATGTCCCGCAGGACATCGTCGGCAGGGGGGCAACTCGAACAGCCCTCGGACGTGAAGAGCTCGACGACGGCAAAGCCGGTGTCCCGTCGTTCGTCACCCCCGGCGGGCGGCACCGAGGCGGCGGCCCTCGAACAACCCACCGCGCTCGCCCCCACGAGCAGCAGCCACGCCAGGCGCCAGGGGATCACCATTGCTGTTCCATCGGTGAGGTGCATTTCACTCATTCTACGGACGACGCCCCCCGCCGGTTTCGGCCCCGGAACGAAAGGCAGCGCGCTTGGTGCTTAGGGCTCGTTCATCGCGAAAT
>JBBSDY010000276.1:0-5911 GCA_038240245.1 Polyangiales bacterium | reverse complement strand
CCGCTGCGCGTCGTAGAGGTTGTCGTCGAGCTTTCGCGGGTGGGCGACGCCGTGGTCGACACCCTTCTTGGTGATCTCGTGAAACTCGACGCGCGAGAACTTGAGCTTGGGGCGCTTGAGCTCCTCCATCACGTGCCAGGCAATCGCTTCGCCTTCGCGATCCGGGTCGGTCGCCAGCAGCACGGCGTCCGCTTTTTGGGCAGCGCCCTTGAGCTCGGCCAACACCTTGGCCTTGCCCTCGATGACCTCGTAGGTCTCGGTGAAGTCCTTCTCGACGTCGACGCCCATCTTCTTGGGCAGGTCTTTGATGTGCCCCTTGGAGGCCATGACTTCGTAGCCCGCCCCGAGGTACTTCTTGATTGTCTTCGCCTTTGCGGGCGACTCGACCACGACGAGTGTTCTGGTGCGACCGACTTTCAACCTTGGACCTTCGACCTTTCGAACTTCGCCCTAAAAACGACCGTCTCGCCCTCGAATGAAGCGGAGGATTTTCGACCGTACCTTAACCCTTTTGAGCCCCGAAGCAGGAGTTTACCGTAATTTCGCTAACTTAACCTGCGGAACCAGCCTGAGGGACCCTCTACTAGTACGGCCTGGAGGGTCAACGTCAAGAGCGCCTCCTGAACGAGCGCGGCCGCCAGGCCGGTTTTCGAGCAAAGATCGTCGGTGTGTCGGGGGGTTGTCGAGGCAGCATAAAAAACGACTGAGCACGCCGGCGACAGCCCCGCGAGCACCTCGTTGGTGCCGGCGCCGGCGGTCGAGCCCTCCCCCGCCGCCCGTGCACCGGCCGGCCCCGCGTGCCCCCCGGGCACCCCCAACAGTCGACACAGGATCGCCTCGTCGAACACTGTGGTCCCTCGCCGCCGAAGCTCGAGGACGTTGCCCTCACCCTCGGTCTGCCAAGGCGCGTAAGGAACGACGAACAGGGGGCGCCGCAGCCTGCGTGCCGCCGCCGCGGTCGAGCGTGCACCACTCTTGATGGGCGCCTCCACGACGACGGTGGCCATCGTCAGAGCCGCCAAGACGGCGTTGCGGTGATGAAAGGCGGGGAACGTCGGCTGTTGATCGACCTGAAACGGGGAAATGATCGCGCCTCCCTTGTCGACGATCTCGTCATAGAGGCCGCGGTGCTCTTTCGGGTAGCAGTGGTCGAACCCCGTCGGGACCACAGCGACCGAGACTCCCCCAGCATCGAGAGCTCCTCGGTGCGCCGCTGCGTCGATACCCACGGCGCCCCCTGACCACACGGTCACTCCTCGACTCGCCATTCGGGATGCGAGATCGTGCGCAAACGACAGGGCCTTGGCGGTCGCCTTGCGGGTGCCGACGATGGCGACGGCCGGCCCGCCGAGCAGCTCACCTCGCACGCACAGCGGATCGGGAGGCGAGCCAAGGTCGCGGAGCAAATGAGGATAGTCTCTGTCGAGCACCCGATAAGTCCGCACCGGGATCATGAAACCCCATCGGCCACCGTAGGCGCCGGTTGCTAGCGGCGAAGCAGGCCTGGGTGGTACGATGTCGATTGTGCGAAGAGCTGTCCTTTTCGGCTTTGCGCTGGTCGCGTTCTTCGGATGCGGCGGTTCCGACGGCGCACCGGCGACCACCGGCCAGGCAGGGACATCGAGCGGAGCCGCGGGCAGCGCAGCGCAGCCCACCGGAGCTGGCGGGAGCTCCAGCGTATCGGCCACCGCTGGTCTGGGAATCTTTCCCGCCACGGCTCCCTGGTACCAGGACGTCTCGCAAGCAGCGCTCGACGCGAAATCGAGCGACGTCATCGACGGCCTGTCCACGGCGGGTGGCTGGGGAAACGGCAACAAGTTCCAGATCGACTCTTCGATCGAAGTCCTGGCTGCCGACGCCGGAGTCGCGCGGCGGCCCTTCATGGCCACCGGGGATTTCTACAAGCCCGATTGCGATCAGGTCGACGTGCCGGTTCCACCCGGGGGACGAGTCGAGGGCGAGAACGACTACGCCTGCGCGGGTGACGGAGATTGCCATTTGATCGTCGTGCAAGGGATGCGCCTCTACGAGATGTGGCGCGCCAATCTCATGGGCGGCGCCGCCACCGGCACCTTCCAAGGCGGATGCCTCGCCGTCTGGGATCTGACCCACGACTACTGGGCGCCCCAGGCTCCGCCCGACTTCGCGCGCGGAGATCAGTGCTCGAGCGCCGATGCGGCCGGCTACCCCATCTCGGCGCTGCTTTTCTCGGCCGATGAGGTGAAGGCGGGCGAAATCAAGCACGCGATCCGCTTCATCTTGCCCAACGATCGCATCGATCCGAAGGCTTACGTGCACCCGGCGACGCATGCCACGAAGCACACCGCCACGGCGCCCACGCCCGTCCCGTACGGAGCTCGCCTTCGCTTGAGGTCGGCCTTCGATCTCTCCCAGCTTCCCAGCGACGGCGCTCGCGTTGTCGCCCGTGCGCTGCAGAAGTACGGGATGTTCCTGGCCGACGGGGGCAACATCGCCCTCACCGCGCAGAGCGACACCTCTACGTCCGCGAAGTGGGACGGTCTTCTCGACGCGCACGACCTCGCCGCGTTGAAGGTCACCGACTTCGAGATGGTCGACGGCGGAGCGCGCTACCCCGTCACGCTCGACTGCACGCGAACGCAGCTCGCGCAGTAATACGAGCGATGAGGTCCGGGGCGTGGATTTTGTTCCTGGTGTTTGCGGGATGCACCTCGGACGACGCTCATCCAGCATCCACCGCGGGAGGGGCCGCGGGTGACGGGAGCGGCACAGGCGGGGCCGCTGGCAACAGAGGCAGCCCCCCCGAAGCGGGTGTTGCAGCGAATCCCATGTTTGCTCAGATCGCCGACAACACGGCGATCGATCTCGGAAGGTTCGCGTGCAAATCGCCCGCCGGTGAAGATCCGAGCTCGTGCCGCCAGATGACCGACTACAGCGGCTTCGTCTACGATCCGCGAAACCACCAGATGCTGGCCTTCGGCGGTGGACACGCGACGACGATGACCGACGATGTGGTGGCCCTCGATCTCCGTGGCGATCTCGTTTGGAAATCGCTCTACCAGCCGACTCCGTGCAAGCTGATGGGGCCGGCGAATCTCGACGCCACGCTGGGAGCGTGGAAGGCCGGCACCTCGGGGCCCTATCCACGCCCCGTGTCAGCCCACACCTACGACTTTCACGGCGTCGCCGTCGATCAGAACGAGCTCGTGCTACTCGGCAGGCTGTTCACCGGCGGCTCGTGCTCGGGGGTGGGAAACGACGTCAACGGACCCATCGCGCACTTCGATCTCGCGCGACGGACGTGGTCGTTCAGCTCCGATCCGAAGACGTCGGGCTTCACGAGCAACATGGCCGCCACTGCGCTCGATCCCATGATGAACGAGTTCATCGCGCTGGGCACGGGAGGTCTGTCCGTCTACGACGCGGCGACGCGGGCCATGCTGCACGTCGCCGACACATTGCCGAGCGCGGCAGGTAGCGCGGTGGCCATCGATGCACTGGGCTACGCCAACCACATGGTCTATTTCCCGCCGCTCGACACCTTTTACTACTTCCTGCGCGGCGCTCCGGTCACCACTTATGCGCTGAAGCTCGATCGCGCGGACCTGACGAAGTCGACGCTCGATGCGGTGGTCACCCAGGGCGCCACTTCGCCGCATCAAGAACCTGCCTACGACTACGATGCCACCAACCACGTCATCGGCGGCGGCGTCGCGGCGAGCACGTTTTACGTCTTCGATCCCATGAGCAAGACGTGGTCATCGCGACCCATCGCCGGCGGGATGCCCGGGGCGCAGGCGTTTCACGCGCTGCGCTACGATCCGATCGACAACGTGTTCATCTTCGTCACCGACTACGAGTCGGGCCAGCACACTTGGGCCTATCGGTACAAGCGTTGACGGTGCAAGGTTGCCGCCGCAGGCGCGTCGCCCGCGGCGGCGGGAGAAACCAAGTTTACTTGCTGTAGACCTGCGCGCCCGCGGGACCCGAGCCCTTGGTCGCCTTCAGCGACAGAACGACCTGCGCGGCGAGCGGGAACGGGTACTTGTAACAGTTCTTGCCCGATCCGATGCTGGCCGATGGGCCCGTCGTTTGATCCGCGGCGAGCACCGCCGGGATGCCCGGCAGGGGCAGCTTGAGCGAGAGCGTCATGTCGAGCTCGGAGATGGGCGGTAGCCCCTGCCCCAGGATCGTGTAGCACTTGCCGGGCAAGAGCATGAACTCCTGGGTGAGCTCGGCGCCCTCGTTCATCATGCCCCCGATGGCGCTGCCGTCTTCTTTCATGCCCTTGGCCTCGGTGGCGGCGCGCGGCGTGAGAGCAAGACGAACCGCCGCGGCGGTCGCGGCATCGGTGGTGGCAGGAGCGGCCGCGGGTGCCGGTGCGGCTGCAGGAACGGGAGCAGCCGCGGGCGCTCCGGGTGCCGGAGCCGCGGCGGGCGTGCCGTAAGGTTGGGCCGGCTGCACACCCGGTTGCGCTCCGTATTGCGCGTTGGGATCACCGGGCGCTCCGTAGAGGGGCTGCGCCTGCTGAGGAGGAGGCGTACTCGATCCGCCGCAAGCCGCAACGAGCACCGAAGCTGTGAAGACGAATGATGCACCGACCGAAATCTTTGTTTTCATGGTGGCTCCAGTAAAGAGATTACTTGCTGTACGCTTGCACACCGACTTGGCCTTGCCCCTGCTTCATTTCAATGTCGACCTTGAGGGGCGTCGCAACGGGACTCGGACTGCGAATGCACTGATCCTTGGCGCCGATGGTAGCAGTCGGGCCGTTGGTGGCACCCTCGAAAAGAGGCTGGGGTGGAAGCGGCGCCGGCGGCACCAGTCGAATCGCGAGCTGTTGCACGCCGAGGTTACCGAATCCGATGATGGTGTAGCACTTGCCTGGTCGCAAAGTGACGGTACCTTCGCCGTGGGCGCCCGGCGCGAGCGTCGTCTTGATGACCGCGCCCTCGGGTTTCATCCCTGGAGCTTGCTGCTGGGCGAGAGACTTGATGCCGTTGTCGACGGGATCGGTGCCACCCATGGCACCCAGGATGGCCGCACCCTGGGCCAGCGCGCCGGTCACCAGGTTGTTGAGATCGGGCGCACCGGCGTCGACCGATGCGGCGACGGGCGGCGGGCTTGCCCCGGAATCGTAGGCGCCCATCGGAGGGCCGTAGCCCGAGCCGCCGTAGTCGGCGAAGTTGTTGGTGGGCTCGGGGGGCTTGTCCTGACCGCACGCCACGCCGGCCACGACCCCCATCACCAGCACGAGCTCTTTTCGTAACGCTCTCATCTTGCGCATCACCATTTTCGTGTGTCCAACGGACGGACCGCACGGACCTTACACCCGTTTGCCCCCGGGCGTCATCTGCGGGGCGCGTGTGCTACAAGGCCCCGCATGGTCAGCCAAGATCGCTCCCCCATCGTGGTTGCCACGCACGGGCACTGCTTCGATGGGATGTGCTCCGCAGCCCTTTTCACGCGGCTCGCCCGCAAACAAATCTCCGAAAAGGCTTCGTTCACGTACCGCGCGTGCGGTTACGGGCCCGAGCCGGGCGGCGTGAATCCGGCCATCCTCGACGGCGTCGAGAACGCCATCCTCGACTTTCGCTACGCCCAGACTCCCAAGCTCACCTGGTACTTCGATCACCACGCCACCGCGTTCGCCTCGCCCGAGGAGCGCGCGGATTTCGAGCAAGATGGCGGAAAACAAAAATTCTACGACGCCGCCTATGGCTCGTGCACCAAGCTCATCTACGACATTTCTCGGGGGCACTTTGGCCTCGAAGACTCGCCGGACATCATCGAGCTCGTGCGCTGGGCCGACATCATCGACGCGGCCCGCTTTCCCAGCGCCGAGATGGCCGTCCTTCGGGCCGAGCCGCCGCTCTGGCTCATGACGGTGGTCGAGAACCACGGCGACGACGCCTTTCTGACGCGCATCGTT
>JBBSDY010000275.1:0-5913 GCA_038240245.1 Polyangiales bacterium | reverse complement strand
TCCGCAAAAGAGACGCTCCTCGGGCAAAGTACGCTGCAGATCGCCGATGACGGTGAAGTGCCCGGTGCCCGATGAATAGAACGGTGTGCCGGCGAAGGTGGGCGGGGGTCGTGCTTCACATCCCCCCAGCACGATGGCAAGGCCGGTCCCCATGAGCCAGGTGTGCAAGGTTGGCCTTCGGCGAGGACGTGATCGATGGTGCGTACCAGATTCGTAGGGGGGCATGTCGTGGCCGGACGGCTGGCGATCGGACCGTTGCCGCAGAGAATCGCCCACCTGTTATGAATTCACAAGCACGCCCCCTGGCACTACGACCGCAGGCGCCTCTCGACGTTGGGGTCTGACCATTGGCCGACTAGCGCGCTGGCGTCCAGGTCGCCAAGTTGAAGGACATGAACCATCTGCTCAAAACCCTCGGGCTCGGCATGGCTGCGTGCACACTCTTGGTCGTCCACGCCTGTAGCAGTGACGACACTGCCCCCGGTACCGGCAGTACGGACGGCCGGGGCGGGGCCGATGTCGTGGGAGGCGGCGGTGCTCCCATCGCCACGGGAAGCGGCGGTGCTGCAGGTCACGGCGGTGGCCCCGCGGGCAACGGTGGATCGAGCGGCTCCGGCGGGACGGGCGGGGTGGGAGGCTCCTCGATCACCGGTGGTGCGGCAGGCCTCGGAGGAGGCGCAGCCGGCGATGTCGGCGGCTCGTTGACGGCGGGCTCGCTGGGCACCGGGGGCTCTTTGCCCGGCGTGGGCGGTTTTGCCCAATAGACGACACGTCGAGGACGGCGCGCTTCGGGCTGGCAGGGCGCGACGATCACGGATCGCCAGGGCACCAGGTGACGTCCAGCTCGGTGCCTTTGTTGCAAGTATGAAAGCCGCTTTGATCGTTCACGTCGTCGTAGGCGAATGAATAGACGTAAGGGCAGACGGTCTGGGCATACTTCGAATAGCTGCTGTACGGCTCGGTCTTGTAGTAGTTACAGTTTTGCGTGTTGTCGTTGTTGGCGCCGCCGTAGCCGCGGTTCACCTTCGCGCAACAATAGGGACTGCCGCCCCAAAATCCCGCGCAGCCGTAGATCTTCGAACCACTGCCGGCCTGGGCAAGGCTTCCACCCGCCGTGCACTTGGGATCGCTCATGATCGCCGCCGCGCCTGCTTGATCGAGCGCGGTGCAAAGCGCCTCGGTCGCGTGGGCCGGGCTCGAGCAGTAGTTCTTGGGCGCCTGACAGGTGTGGTGCGTATTGTCGACGAGCGACGGCGGGCAACCGTTGAGCATGTTCGCCAGCGGTGTGTAGCAGGCCGTGACGCCGCACGTCCGGTCGGTGCCGATGCCGTTGACCTCGACGGGGAGCCCGACCCAATCCACGTTCGACAGGTTGTAATTGAGCGCCATGCCGGGGCGGGCATTGAGCTCCATGAAATTGATTTGGTAGCTGCCAGCCTGCCCGGGTGCCGCGTTCTCGAACACCGAGATGCGACCGTTGACGTTGGGCAGATCGTATTCTTTCCACGTTTTCGTGGCGAGCTCGACCACGCCGCCCGGAACGCCGGCCACCTGTGCCCACAAGGTCATGGGGCAATTGTTCATGAAGCGGAAGATCAAGCCCTTGGGGTTGACGATCTGGGTGGGCGGCCACGCCGGAGCTTTTCTTTGCGCCAGCGTGGGGGGATAGATGCATTGACCAGGGTGCATCGGCACGACGGTGCTCGCGTCGTTGCCCGGGCTGCTCGCGTCGCCGAGCGCGCCGCCGCTGGTGGTGCCACCCGCGCCCGTGCTCACGCCGCCGCCGGCTCCCGTGTTGGCTCGGTCGCTGCCCCCCGCTCCACCGTTGCTCGAGCCGGCGGAATTATTGCCGCTCGAGCCAGGCAGATCTCCCCCGGCGCCCGCGCCGCCGTTTTGTGCGCTGGCTCCCGCGGAGCCGTTGGCCGGGCTCGCATCATCAAAACTGCACGCATGCGCCAGCATGGCGGGCACGATGAAAAACGCTGCCAGTCGCTTGCCCATGCCGTCCACGTTGGTGCTCAGACCAGAAGCTCGGTGATGACCTTGGTCGCTTGCCCGGGCCCCACTCCCCACGTGGTGATGCCAGTGCTCAGGGCTTGCATCAAGGTCAGCGGCACGACGCTGACGTTGCGTCCGTTGTTCTCGTTCGCCGCGTCACCCTGGGTGCCCGACTTGTAGTGAATGCCCGGATGCACGAGGCTTCCGCCTGCGCGCCCGGCGACGATCATCGGGATCCCGGGCTGGTTGGTGGCGTTGTGCGAGCGGCCCTCGGTGCACTCGGTGAAGCCGAGGATCGCGCAATTGTCGAGCAACGATCCCGCGCCTTCGGGCGTGGCGAGGAGGCGCTCCAGGAGCGAGGCGAATTTGGTCATCGAGAAGGCGAGGCACTTCTGCACGTTCGGTTGATCGCCCCCCTCGGAGTGCGTAAACCCGTGCATGCTCGTGCCGGTGTTGGTGGTCGTGGGGTCGATCTTGAAAGTGGGAAACCCCGGGTACACGGTGAAGTCGTTGCAAGGGCTAAACCGATAGGTGAAAACGCGCGTCTGATCGCAGGCGAGCGCGAACACGAGTAGATCCGTCTGCGCCGTGGTCAGGGCCTCCCACTGAATTTGCTCGGCGTCGATGGCGGCATAGGGCGAGGCGGGCCGCGTCGGCTTCGTGCATCCCGCGGCGGTCGCCGGCATGCCCACGAGCTGCTTTTCGAGATCGAGAACGCCTTGCAGGTGCTGATCGAGCCGCGCCTTGTCGTTCGTGCCCAGCCGAGCCTCGAGCGCCCTGGTATCGGCGGCGACCAGATCGAGAACGCTCTTGCGGGTCGCGATGGTGACGTCGGCGACATTGGTGGTCGTGCCCGTAGAGAAGCCGGCGCCGAAGACCCGGTCGTAGAGCGCGACGGGGTTGTATTCCGGAACATTGGGGCTGTTGGGGCCGTTGTGCGAGATCGACTTGGCAACGGCTCCGAAGTCGGCATCGCTCGTGTCGGTGGACGCCACGCCGAGGTGCAGGGACTTGAAACGCGTGGTTGTCCCGATCTTCTCGGCGATCGCCTGATCGATGGACTTGTTGGCATAGGAATAGTTGAGACCTCCCTGCGGTGTTCCGAGCGCGCCCGACGTGATCGCCATGAGCGATCCCATGTGACCCGACACCTGGTACGGAATGTAGACGACGGTGCCGGTGACGATCGAGATGTAGTCTTTCACCTTCACGAACGGCATGAGGCCGGGGCTGAGCTGCCACGCGGCTCCGGTTTGGGCCGGGATCCACTGGCTCACCACCACGCCGTTGCCCCAGTAAAACTCGCCGAATCGCTTGGGCAGGGGAGCGCCGTTGGCGGCGATGGCGTTGCCGTTCTGATTGAGCATGGCCTCGAGGATCGGGAGGCCCACGGCCGCGCCAACGCCATAGGCGGCGCCACGGAGCAGCCTTCGGCGGGACAGGACGAGCTTTTTCATGTCGTTCAGTTCCCCGTCGGCGTGGGCAAGTAGCGAAACCCATCACTCGTCGCGATCGAGGTCAAGAGCGACCGGATGCGCGCGCCGCTGGTGTCGAATTCATGAACCATGGACGAGAAGGTATCTTGGTCGAAGGTGGTAGCGAGGTGGCCGACGCCGACGCTGTAGAGTGACTGGATGAGGCACGGCCCGAGGGCCGGATGATCGCGCAGGATCGCGCCAAGACCTGCTTCGCCATGATACTGCTTGTCGCCGATCTTCCCGGTGTCGTCGATGGCGAGCCCGTGGTCCGTTTCGCGGTAGACACCCATGGCGTCGAGATGCTCCAGGCTGAGCCCCACCGGGTCGGTCGCGGTGTGGCACGAGGCGCAGACCGCATTCGAGGCGTGCTCTTCCAGCTTTTGCCTCGCGGTGATCAAACCCGACGGCGGCGGAGGAATGGTGAGGTTGGCCGGGGGCGCGAGAGGCAGGTTCTGACAGAGCAGGCGTGTGAGCACGAAGAGCCCGCGCTTGGTCGGCGAGGTGCCATCGGCGTGGTCTCGGGCCGCGAGCACGCCGGCCTGTCCGAGCAGGCCGGCGCGGCCCGAGCTCGGGGCAAGCGTGGCGCGTGCGAACCCGGTGGTCGAAGGCGCAGCTACGCCGTAGAGCGAGGCGAGCTCGCTGTTGACGAAGGTCTCTTGTTGGTCGAAAAGATGTCGGTAGTCGCCGTCGCGGTTGAACACCAGATCGTCGAAGACGAGCAGTGTTTCCTGTTTCATCGCCGCACCCAGCGTCGCCGTGAACTTGGGAAAGAGCTCGACGGGCCGCGAGAGCGTGTCGAGGCTGTCGAGCGCGAGCAGGCTGGTGAAGGAGGCGCGCACGGCGTCGTGCCCCGATGGCAGGGCGAGCAGTCGCGCCGCCTGTGCCTGGATGCCCTCGGGCGTCACGAGCGTGCCGGCCGACGCAGCGTCAAGAAGCGCGTCGTCGGGCGTATCGTTGGTCAGAAAATACGCCAGCCGCGATGCCATCTCATAGTCGGTATAACGATAGCGGCCCCCATTGGCGGGATCCTGCGCGCCCACCTCGGTCAGATAAAGGAACTTGGGCGACTGCAAGAACGCGCTCAGCGTTGCCTCGACCCCCTGCCAGACGTCGGCCGTCGCCGTCGCCACCTGTGTCGCCAGCGCAGCGTAGGCAGTGACCTCGTCGGCAGCCAGCGGTCGACGAAAAATCCTCTGGCCGAACGACTTCACGAAGGATTGGATGCACGTGGTGTCGGCGGGTCCGGTAGGTGTGCAAGGCACGAGCTTTTGCCGGGCCCCGATCGCCGCCATTGCAGCGTGCGCCAAAAACCGCCCGGCGTTCTCGAATTGTCCGACGCCCATTCCCGACACGGCCACCGAGGACGCCCCGATGGCCGAGAAGCCCCCGACGGGCGAGATGTGCTCAATCGGCGGCATCCCATCGGTGCTGATGCCGAGCAAGGTCTGAACGGAGGCCGTGTATTGCTCGGTCGTGAGCCGGCGAAGCTGGAACGACTGCGAGGGCTTGAACGATGGCCATCCGTCGGCGACCGGAGCGCCGGGACCTCCGGTGCTGCCGCCGCTGGGTCCGCCGTTGGGTCCGCTGCTCTGATCCCCATCGGTCGTCGTCGGAGCGCTGATCGATCCGTTGCACGACGCCAGCACGACGCACGTGGCCACCACGATTGAGCTCTTCGTCGCGCGAAAAAGGCGGGAGAGTGGGCGAGCCATCCAGTGCCTCGATGACATGATACCAAGACCTGCCTCTCTTTATAGAGTGGGATTCGAAACTGCGCCTTTGGTTTACGAATTGGGATTGCCGATGCGCATTCGTTCCAAACTGTAAATATCCCGCGAGCCGGGAACCGTGTCGGGTGCCGCACTCACCGCGGATGTGAATTCGCGCCACGGTTATAGATACATCAAAAAGCGGCAAATACGACATCGAGCAGCTCGGCGGTCTGACAGCCTTGCTGGCGCATGCACCCTCCTCGCGGAGCTCTCCTGGGTCTGTTTCTGGCGGCCTGCTCGGCTTTGCCGAACGAAGCGGGCGACACCGGCACCTCGGGTGCGGACGGAGCGTCGAAAACCGATACGACGGCCGGCGACGCCGGCCGCGTCGCCACCCTCGGCGGAGCTTCGGGAGCCACGGCAGCGGCGGATAGCGGTGGAAGTGGCGCCGGGGGTGCCGAACGTGTTGCCGGCAGCGTAGATGCGGCTGGCTCGAGCGGAAGCAGTGCGGCCGGAGCGCCGGGATCGGTTGGAGCAGCAGGATCCGCGCCTGGCAGCAACGACGCCGGCAGCGGGACGGGGGGCTATGATCCCTGTCCGAAGAAGGGCCTGGCATGCGCGGTGATGCCGGTGGGCGATTCGATCACGCAGGGGCTGTGCGGGTGGTCGGGGTACCGAGCACCGCTTTTTCACCTGGCGAATCTCGATGGCAAGATGCTCACCTA
>JBBSDY010000274.1:0-5926 GCA_038240245.1 Polyangiales bacterium | reverse complement strand
GGGTGGGCGAGCTTTGCTCGGGTCCGCTGGTGAGCGCCAAAATGCTCGGATGGGTGAGCAGGCCGGCGCGCACGCTCCCATTCACCACGAAGCGCTGAAATCCGGTGCCCGTGAACGGCTCACCGTAGAGGGCCGCGATGTCGGCGTTGGCCCAGGTCGACGAGCTGGTGAGCAGATCCGTGGTGAGCCCGGAGCCGAAGAAGATCGAGGTGGCGAACGTGGTCGTCTCGGTGACCATGCTGTCGCGAACGGATGCGAAATCGGCGATCAAGTCGGCGCTCTTCTCCATCGTCGACAGCTTGTCTAGCCCCAGCCACTCCTTGAAAAAATCGGTTACCGCGTCGTGTGCCCTTGGGTCTTGCAGCATGCGCCGCACCTGGGTGGCGATCTCGTCGTGGCTCGAGAGCTTGCCGGCTTCGGCTGCAGCAAAGAGGGCAGCATCGGGCATCGAGCGATACAGGAAGTACGACAGGCGTGACGCCAGCGCGTAAGGCTCGAGGAGCACGGGCGTCGCTGCCGTGCCGCCCTCTTCGATGCGATAAAAATGGGGCGATGAAAGCGTGGCCGCGATCTGCGCGCGAATCGCGCTCGCAAAGCTGCCAATGGGTCGCGCCTTTTGGTAGGCCTGGTTCAGCTCATCGAGCTCGCTCGGGGCGAGCGGTCGGCGGTAGGCCTTCTTGCCGAATGCCGCGGCGAACCGGAGCGCGCAGGCGTCCTCGCCGTCCGCGGCCGGACTGCATGGCAAGATCTGGTCGAGCCGGCCAACGGCTGCATCGGCGAGATCGCCGGCCGCCTTCTCGTAGCTTGCCACCCTCGCCGGGCTCGTGTCCGTCGGATCCGCTCGAAATCCCGTGGCAGTGCCGTCGGGCGGGAAGTCCTTGGAAGGTGCGCTCGTGTCGCCCAGGAGATCGCGCGCGGTGCGATCGTATTCGGCGTTGGTCAAATCGAGCGGTGCGCTTTGCCCGATGATCGCAGGAGTCGAGTCGGGCAGCCGAGACGCGAAACAAGGATCGGGAGGAGGGGCCAGGTTGGAAACGACGACGTTGCCGGCCGTGCCGGACATGCCGCCGGTGTTGGGCGGTGTGCCCGCATCGGCATCGACGGCGCCGCTCGTCGTCGATCGGCCTCCGCAGGCGACGTAGCTCACCGCGGCGACTCCGATCGAGGCGACCAGAAGCTTGCGCCCATGCCTTTTCTTTTCGACCACGAAGTCATGATGTCCTACAATCGCGCCTCTGTCTCGGCCTGGTGTGAGCTTGGCGTCCCTCAAACCACTCCTCATGCGGCTCTTGCGATCCGGCGCCGCGGGGGCCGGAGCCAGCATCGTCGACCTGGCGGTGCTGACGGGCCTCGTACAGTTGGGAGGCGTCTCGCCGCGCGCCGCCAGCGTCCCTGCGTTGATCGCGGGCGGTATCGTCATGTTCTTCGGGCAGAAGTACCTCGCGTTTCGCGGACGCACGGGATCGGTGGCGCGTGAGCTGCTGCTGTTCACCGCGGTGCAAGCGGGCGGACTCGTGCTCACTGGCTTGCTGTTCGATGGGACACTGCGCATCGCACCTGGTCTTGGGCACTACTATGTCGTGGTGCGCCTGGTGACGACGAACGTGGTGTGGCTGGGTTACAGCTTTCCCCTTTGGCACTGGGTGTTCCGCGCGCCCAAGACCACGGTGTGATAGAAGCCGCGGACCCAAAACCATGGCCAAGGCGAAGACCATGACCATCGTGAAGGAGTCGGAGGCGATCCTCGCGTTCGCGCACGCCAACGAATGGCGTGTCTGGCTCGCCGCGCACCACGACAGCTCGCCGGGTGTGTGGCTCCGAATCGACAAGAAGGGTCAAAGGAAATCGATCACCTATGCCGAGGCCGTCGACGGCGCACTCGCCTGGGGCTGGATCGACAGCCAGAAGCGCGCGCTCGACGCGAGCGCGTGGCTGCAGCGCTTCACGCGGCGCAAGGCAAAGAGCCCATGGTCGAAGATCAACCGCGCCAAGGCCGAGGCGTTGATCGCCGCGGGAATCATGGAGCCCGCCGGCCTCGCGGAGGTCCGTCGCGCGAAGCAGGACGGGCGGTGGAAGGGTGCGTACGACGGCGCGCGAGCCGCGAGCGTTCCCGACGATCTAGCGACTGCCCTCGCGCGCAGCGCTCGCGCCAGAGACTTCTTCGCGAAGCTCGACGGCGCCAACCGCTACGCCATCCTCTACCGGGTCCAAACGGCGAAAAAGCCCGCGACTCGCGCGGCGCGAATCGCGCGCTTCGTCGCGATGTGCGCCCGTCACGAGTCCATCCATCCACGCCGTTAAAAGCGGTCGATATCGTGGTGGTCGTCGTCCGCGTGCCCCCATCGCCCGTACCAGGTAGGAATTCCATCGGCTTGCAGGGCGTTCCTCGATAGAGTCGTATGGGTGGGGCCATGTTGAGCGGATCGAGGGCAAACACCGTTGCCGCAGGGTTCGTGCGGGCCGCTCGGGGCGTCATCCTGTCGAGCTGCGTGGCGCTTGGCTCGAGCTGCCGAGGTGCGCCGGCCGATGCGATGGTCAACGACGTCGACAGCGGGGCCGAACCGTTGCCCTCGCCGGTTTCCCCGCCGCCCGCGCCGCCCGCGCCGTCGCCCGATCCGTCGCAGGCTGGCACCTGTCCCGCCGCTGACAACGACGCGGTCGGGCTCGTGGTATCTCCGCTGCGCGCTGCCGTGGGTGCACCCCTTCGCATCATGGCCGCGACCTTCGCGACCACGGATTTGCTGGCCCTTCGAATCGAGACCGACGACGAAGAGCCCCTCCTGCCCACTGTGGTTTACCGCGGCGGCGCTCCGGCGATGATCGTGGCGCGGCTCGTTCCGAAGAGCACCGGCACGCTGCGCGTCGTCGTCGGGCAGGGTGGCAAGGGAATGCGATGCGCCACCGTTCGCGTTTTTTCGAGCGCAGCGCAGGGCCAGCCACGCCGGGCGCGCGAGACCGCGGTGTGGCCCGTTGCTCGCAACTGGACCGGCGGCGAAGAAGCGCTCTACAGCGCCTGGATCCGGGAGATGTTCCACGCTCCACGCGGAGAAGACCTGTCGTTCGCTCGCCTCGACGCCGTCACCTCGAATCCCGACCGAAACGTGCTCTTCGATCACTATGGGTGGTCAGAGGACAGCACCGACAAGGGTCTCACGCTCAAACCGGACTGCGCCGACACGCCTTACTTTTTGCGCGCCTACTTTGCATGGAAACGCGCCTTGCCGTTTGCCTTTCGGCACTGCACGTCCGGCGATGAAACATCGCCCCCGCGTTGCGGCAAGCCGCGCACCATTCTCGAGCCCGCCGACGTGCCGAGTCAGTTACCCACCCGGTGGAACGAGCTGACACAGGTGACGCGCTTTTTCGCGCGATCGCTCGGCGAGGTGCACACCGGAAACACGCGCGTTCCCTTCGACGACGACGAGAACGATTTCTACGGGCTCGAGCTGTCGCGCAAGGCCTTGCGGCCCGGCGCGGTGTACGCCGATCCTTATGGTCACGTTTACTCGCTGGTCGAGTTCATCGAGCCCGAAGGCTCGCTTCCCGGCGTGCTCTACGCGGTCGATGGCCAGCCCGATGGGAGCATCACCCGCAAGCGATTCTGGGAGGGCAACTTCCTCTGGAACCCCGATCCCCTTCTCGGCGGCAGCGGGTTCAAGGCGTTTCGTCCCCTCGTCGTCAGGTACGACAATGGCGAGCAGATGGTTGCCAGCATGCCCGATGCGCAGATCGCGCAGCATCCCGACCACGGCGACGTATCGAACGCCCAGGCCAAGCTCGACGCCAACGCGTTCTACGACGCCATGGACCGTCTGATCACGCCGAACGCGCGCGATCCGTTGGCTTCGCTCGAGGAGATGGTGCGTGCACTCGGCGAGGCAGCGAAAGTCCGGGTGACCTCGGTCAACAACGCCGGGCCTTATTTCGCCGAGCACCCCGACGAAGTCATCGCCATGCCCGAGGGCCCCGAGATTTTCGAAACAGCGGGGCCCTGGGAGGATTTTTCGACGCCGGCGCGCGACGAGAGGCTGCTCATCGCGATGGATGTCGTCAATCACTTCGAAGACAAGATCGCGCGCCAACCCCAGGCGTTTGGCGCGGCGCCGGGCAAGTCGCTCGACGAGCTGCGCGAGCGCATCGTTCAACGCAGAAAGTCGTTGCTGGCGAGCGACGAGCTGGCCTTTTCGTACAAGCGCAGCGACGCTTCGACGAAGAAGGTCACCCTCGCCGAGCTGGTCGCCCGCGCCCCGGCGTTCGAAGCGGCTTACAATCCCAACGACTGCCCCGAATTGCGGTGGGGGGCGCCTGCAGCCGGCGACGAGCTTTCGACGTGCGTGCGTCACGCTCCGGCCGATCAGCGCGGGCGCATGGAGACCTACCGCGCATGGTTTCGCGATCGCAAACGCCCGCCGCGGCCCCACCTGCCCGATCGCTGACCTCGGCTCGCTACGGGTCGAACGGGGTGTACTCGATCCGAGCGGCGTTGATCTCGCCCTGGACGATATCGAGAAAGGGCTGGCCCTGGCGCACGCCGGCCGTGCCGTAGCCCGTGGCCGTGCACAGGAAGGATTCGCAATCGCCTGGCAAGCGAGGGCTCAGGTAGAGCACGCGCTCGACGGCGTCGTAGCGAGCTCCGCCGAGAGCTGCGATGAGGCCGTAGCTGGCGAGAGCGCGCGCGTACCATCGGCCGCATTCGTACTCATCGAACGGATTGCGGTACCGGCCGTCGTAGCGACGACGGGCCGCGCGCACGATCGCCAGGCCCTCGTTCACATGGCCGAAGCTCATCAAGTGGCAGGCCACCTGGTACTCGATGCCGGTCCAGACTTCGTTGCTGTAAGGGAAGGGAAGCGTCAGAGCGCCGCCCTTGGGCCACGTGCAAAGCAAGAGACCGCCCTCGGGGGGCAGCGCGTACCGCGGGCGCTGCGGGTTGGCGTGTCCGGTCAAATCCTCGCGAAAGTTGTGACGGTAGACGGCGAGCAGGTGGCTCTCGATCTTCTTGCGATCGACGATCTCGGGCAGCCCCGCACATTGCGCGATCCAAAACCCGAGAACACCATCGGACAGGCATCCCGTTCCGTACTGGTATTTCGGCCCTTCACTTTCCAACAAGGCGCGCGCTTCCGGCGAGGGTCGCGCGGGCGAGGAGGGCTGCTCCGTGGCCTTCAGGAGCGCAGGATCGGCCCGCTGGACGAAGTACTCACCATCGAACAGATCGCCTTCGAGGCGCGCGACGGCCTTGTCGCGAAGCTCGAGGTATCCGGCGACATCTTCACCCAGCGCTTTGCCCATACGCACGGCTGCGTCGAGCGCCGCCGCATAGAAGCTGGTCAGCATCCCGTTGGGCCCCCAGAATTCGATATCGTACGTGTTGTGTTGGGCCTCCTCGAGCGCGCCGGTGCGACGGGGATCCCAGGTTGTGATCGCGAAGTCGAGGCTGCGCCGAACGCCCGGCCACATCCGGGCCAGCCAATCTTTCGACCCGCCGATGCGCCACTCACGATAGACCTTGATCGCGCCGCCGAGCTGTCCGTCGGCAGCCGCATGAAAGCTGTGGGCAGGGCTGCGGATCGGCAACGGCGTCCGAAATTCCTGGTGTCCGCTCGCGTCCATGCAGACCTCGTGCTCCGTCTCGCGCAACCCGCGCTCGAGCGCGGGGAACAGATGGCTCATGGCCTGCGCGTAGTTCCAGACGTGTTGGCAGGTGCCGTGGCACGAGCCGATCGTGTCGGCCGAGCCTTCCCAGGCCCAAAAGCGTCCGTCGTGCTGGCGTAGGACCGTCGTCGATTTCAAGATCGAGAGGTTCGAGGTGACGGCCTCGAGCACCTCGGGTGGCAACGTGCTCTTGTGAAGCGCGCGGCTGAAGCGCTCACTGTTCTCGCGGAGCGTCTCGTAGTGGGCGACGAAGTGATCGGCGATCGCGCGC
>JBBSDY010000273.1:0-5928 GCA_038240245.1 Polyangiales bacterium | reverse complement strand
CCCCGGCGGAAGTTTGCCGGCGGGCAGGTAGGTGGGAACCGCGCCTTCGGCCACGCGCGCGCCGGCCACGGGATCACCGCGACCGTCCACGACCTCGCCTTCCACGCTGCCTCCCTCTTCGAGGTTCACGGGTTCGAGCTCCGCGGGGCGATCGGCCTGGGTGGGTGTCTCGATGCGCACCGCCTGCTCGATCCTGGCGTAGCCACCGTGCGTCGCAACCAGACGTGCCGGGCCGGGCGCAACGTCGTCGAGTCGGAACGCGCCGTCGCGGCCGGTGTGCGACCGGAGCGTGCCGGCTTCTGTGTAGAGCGCGATGTCGGCCCCCTCGAGCGGATCGCGGCCGCGGCGCGTGGTCACCGAGCCAGTCACCGCGACACCACCGTGTAGCTCGACCGTGATCTCTGCCGGCGCGGCCTGGATGTCGCGAAGGGCGGTGGCCTGGCCCCGGTGCGAAACAGAAAGACGAACCGCAAGGCCGACCGCGTCTTTGAATACCGCGTGCCCGGTGCGATCGGTGAAGAGGGTTCGGCGCAAGGGAGACTCGGGTTGCAGCGAGAGCAAGAGCACCTGCGCGCCGTCGATGGCCGAGCCTCGAGCGTCGTTGACGACGACGGTCACGGCATCGCGCGCCGCCGGCAAAACAATCTCGATTTCTTTGCGCTCGCCCTCCTTGAGGGAAACGTTGGTGCGCATGGCGACGTCGTCGATGGCATCGGGACGACACGCCGAGACGACGATCTCGGTCGGGACCGCGGCAAACGCGAACGTCCCGTCGCTGGCGGTGAACGTCGTGCGCTCGAGTGATCCCCTGGCCGCGGCGATGTCGACGCGGGCCGAGCCGACGGGCATGTGTTGGTCGTCGAAGACGCGACCCTCGAGCGTTGCACCTCCGCCCAGCACGACGTGGACGGAGGCTTCGCCTCCCGATGCGAGGGTGACGAGATCGGAGATCCCCTCGAGGTACGCGGGATGATGAACGATGGCGCGGACGCGGCCCGGGGGGACGGGAAACGCGCGGAATGCACCGTCGTTGCGGGTGACCCACGGCTCGGGAGGAGGCGACGAGCCGTGTCCGCGCAAGAGCCGCGCCGGCAACGCGCCCGCGTGGGGAATGCCCGGAAGAGGACCACGCATGACGCCCAGCTCGCCGGCCGGCACGAGATCGCGCGGACCGGTGAGCGCCCACGAAAAGTGCGCGGCCCGAAACGCGACGCGATCGGGACTCTCGTCGATGGGCTCACCGCTGGCCATCGTTCCCACGACCTCGATCGTCGCGCCGTCGATGGGAAATCCGCGTGCGTCGACGACATCGCCCACCAGGGTTCCGCCGCGCACCAGACCGATGTGCACAGTGGGCCCGGCGCCGGGCGGAACCGCGACGCCGGTGGTGGGGACGAAGCCGTCCGCCTGCGCCGAGAGAAACGCCTCGCCGGGTGCGATGGGGCCCAGGCTCGCCGATCCGTGCGCGTCGGTCGTTGCTTCGAGCGGAAACGACGACAGGCCGCCTTCGGCGACAACGAGATTGGCTCCCGCGACCGGTGCCGCTCCTTCCTCGTTGCCGTCGGTCACGTGCACCGCCACGCGTCGCCCCGGGCCGAGCGCCAGCGTGATCGATTTCGATTCACCACGACCGAGTGCAACGCCCATCTCGGCGGGCGACACGAGATCGCCGCGCGTGGCGCGAAAATCGTAGATGCCCCGCGGCAGATCGCCGACCTTGGCGTGCCCCTGCTCATCGCTCTGTATCTTTCGTGCTGGCCAGAGGCCAGAGCCGGCCACGAGAACGGTGGCATGGGCGATCGCTCGCCCTTCGAGATCGACCGTGCTCACGTCGATCCACCCGAGACGCCGGAGCGTCACCTTGATGGGATCCCCGCTCGCCTTGGTGACCGTCTGGCTCACGGCCTCGAAGCCACTCGCTCTTACCTTGAGCATCCACGGTGGCGGTCCGATGCGCGCCATCGTGCTTTGTCCCGCGGCGTCGGTCTTCGCCAAAAAAGGCAGCGGATCCCCGGTGCGAGCTTCGACCCAGGCGTCGGCGACGGCTGCGCCCGCATCGTCGACGACCGCAACGCGCATCGCTTGTGCACGTAACAGTCGGATCGTCACCTCGCGGGCCTCGTTGCCCACCACGAGTCGCGTCGAAGCGCGCGCCTTGCCCTCTGCGTCGGCCAGGATCCATGCCTCGCCGGTCGGAAACATCCCGATCGTCGTGTGACCAGCTCCGTCGCTGCGCCCCGCTCCCGCCAGGTAAGCTCGATCGTCCTGAATCGAGAGCACGCGAACCGTCGCCCCCGCGAGCGGCGTACCCGACTCGTCTTCGACGGACACGATCACCTTGCCGGGGCGGTCGGTCACCGACGCGGGCACCGGCGGAAGGGGCGCCCGGACGGACGTGACCACGTTGGGGCCGCTGTCGCTCAGAGAAAACACGAACATCAGACAGACGACGGCCGAGAAGATCAGGCAAATCCGCTCGGCCCGGGACACCCTGGGACTGTAACGCCAGAGTGGACGGCTTGCTTCCCTTCCGATTCTGGGGGCGTCGTGACAAGGTGAGCGCGTGCGAGCCTCGACCCTTGCCGCAACGGCCTTGATTTCGATCGTGCCGGCGTGCAAATCGCCAGCAACCGGTCAGCGCCAGTGGGTCACGTGCACCTGTGAGTACGTCACTGATTTCGACCAGCCGGGCAAGATCGTAGTGGATGTTTGCGCCGAAGAGCCTTCTCCAAGGTCGGGGGCCGAAAGCTGCGCTCGAGGTGCGGGTGTGGGCGCCGTCACCGGCTGCGTGTGCTCTTCTTCCAATCCCGGGTCGAGCGCCCGAACCTGTGCACCCAGCGATCTTTGTCGGGCGCCGCCGAGCCAGCCGGCGGGCTCTTGATCGGACGGGAGCGACCCCTGGCCCCTGTGCCAAGTTGTGCCAAATTGAGCCAAGGGGATCGCTCGCCAGCACAAAAGCCGGGCTTCGCTGCGGGTGGCGGGCGGGCCAGGTCATCGGACAAGACACACCCACGACAAGCGCTCCTTCGAGCGGCACCGGCACGGCCTCCTCGACGGGAACCGGGACGTCGCCCCAGCCCAACACTTGCACCGGCGCCAATGGCTGCCGCGATGCCGGTGTCTGCCCGCCTCCGAGCGTCGTTCTTAGCAATCGGTCGTGCGACGATGAAGGTGAAACCTGTCCGTCTGCCGATGTATACGCAACTGTGAAAGAGGGCCTCCAATCCCGAGCGACGGTAGCGCCGGGCTTCAATAGCCCACTGCCAGCAGGTTGAGCCCATACGGCGGAGCGACGCTATCCTCGAGGCGCGCGGTCGTCGACTTAGGGTGGGAGCCAAACGGTGTACCTGCCTACCGACTTCGAAATGGTCCAACGCTTCTTCACATAAGCCATGACCTCCGGCCCGACCACCGAACCGTCGTCGCCGATGATCAGGCGCGGTGGCTGTTGCTCGAGCGATTCGAGGACCTCGTGTTGTTGGTCTGCGGTCATGATCTCGGCCAACAAATCGTAACGGGTCGGATTTTCGCGATTGCACAGAAAATAGAGCTCTCCGCCGTCCATCATATGCAGGAGCGTGAAAATCTTGTCGGTGGGACTGGTCGTTTCACGAACGAACCGGGCGATCGCTTGAAAGTCCTCGTCCAAGTACGCGTCGCCTGCGCGAGGCAAGTCCCGGTAGAAGTAAGCCGTTTGACCGGGCGGCACCTTGGGGCCATGCGCAATTTGCTCGAATTGATGAGCGATGCCGCCAATGCGTTCCGTGACCATGACCACCATCACGAGCAAGGCGCCCGCCAACATACGACCAAGGGGTACTCGAATTTCCTCGTAGAGATAGACGCAGCAGTCGACAGACTGATCCAAGAGAATGCCAAGACACAGTATCGATGGTCCCGAGGCCGACAAGGTATGGTCGACGCCGGCGCGTGCAAGAGCAACTCGAAAGCTCGATATGCCGACGGCCGCGAGACCAAAAAGGATCGTCGAGCTTGCGGTCCACGTTCTCGTAACTACCCGAACGACCAACGAACACAGGGCAACGATATAGATGGCAACGGGAACAATGAGCTGAATGGAAGCGTCCCGCAGCTTGTCCATCAAGCTGAACAGTGGACCCAGCAGCTCCTCGGGCTGATCGAATGATTTTGCGCTGACCGGAAACTCCAGCGAGCCAAAAGCGCCCGATGCAGTGAGAGACAGCGTCTTGTAGGTCGTGGCAATGAGCAACGTCGCCTTGCCGAAGCACCCGTACAGCGCCATGACGGCAGCCAGCGGGGCGCCGATCCCGAGGATGATCCAACCGAGCGACTGTAAGGTCGCGACGCTACGCTCGCCGATGCCGCGCCCACGGTGCTGAAAGAGATGGGCAGCCAGCGGCGCGAGCAACACCGCTCCCACGGCGCACAGTCCAAACTCTTGACTGTAGAGAACGGCAAGCCCGGCCAAGGCGCCGCCTCCCATGAGCGGCCAACGTCGCGGGCTACGGTGCGGAGCCTCTCCGTCGTGGCCGAGTACCGTGCCTGTGACGACGACCGCCGCCGTGGCGCCGAACATACGCAGCGCATCCGCCCAGCCGAGGGCAATGCGCAGGTCGAAGTCGCAGAAGTTGCGCAGGGGCGAATAGAAGGCCGCGATGTACGCGAGGCAGGCGATGAGAAAGGGCCGATGCGAAAAAAGAGAATAGGCCATCACCAGAAGACCAAAGCCCCGCTCAAATTCAAAAGAACGTGGGCGATCCGCAGGTGCTCGGCCGTGGGTCCGGCCAGTCGGCAGTAGGCAACGAGTAGGTACTCCCTCAGAATCCCGTAGAGCGTCCCGGAATCGGCGCCCAACCACCTCCCATGCAGGGCACTATTCACCCAGCCCAGGTGCTGTGCCTCGTGACTTGCTACATTGATCGAGCTCGCTTCCCGCATGTTGAGCGGAATCACAGCGATGGCTACCAGTGACCACAGCGAAGGAACCAGAAGGAAGGGCGGCATCCGTTGAGGAGGTGCGCGTGGCCGCGCAATCGTTGCGGGCACCAGTGACACGAGGGCGACCAACACCAACCACCCCGCACTGGGCGCTCGAAGCAACCCCAGCAGAGGCAACACGAGCAACGGAGCGCCACTGATCGTCGCTCGCGCCATAACAGTCCCACACCCGAACCGCCCGACGACGTAGGAGGCCGTCACCACCATCGTGACCAGCACCGTCGGGATCACGAAGCCCAACCCAATCGGGGTGAGGACGAGCCAGAGCCCCCAGACGAGAGCCAGCGTCTCGGCAACCAGCACGACGATGGCAGCAAAAGGCGCACGGGCAGTTGCCACTGGCGCTCGAGGATCGCTGGCCTGCGTCGCCAGCCAGCTGGAAACGACCATGGTACCGGCGACGAGCACCCCGAGCCGTGGGGAAGTAGCGAGGGCTGCCACGATCACGGCTGCCCCGGCCGCAACAGACATGCGGATGCCGACGTGCACCGACGTGTGCGAAACGATCCGGTGCCATGACAGCGTCCAGATGAGAGCTGCCACGACGGCCATCGCGACACACAGAAGATAGGTGATGAACTGACCGAGATGGAAGCCCTGCGCCCAACCCGCGGTGACCTCGGCCGTGCGGGCTCTCCAGGGATCCGCGAGTCGCAAGCCCCATCCTGGCGCGAACCGGCGCGCCAACAGCAGGGCGCCCAGCGCAGCCGAGCACGCCCCACCCGCTATGGCAAATTGACCGCCACCTTGGATCGTCTTCCGACGCAGTGAGCCCATCGCGCCGCCCGATGTTCAAGTTGCATGCCGTGCACGGATGATGCGGAGCGCGCGCCCGCGGAGCAACAGGCGCGACACGAAGGGCGGCTCTTGGGGATAGCCTGGCGGGGCCTGTTGCCGCCCCCGGGCCCCCCGCGCCCCCCCCCCCCCGCCGTTGGGCCCCCGGTGGGT
>JBBSDY010000272.1:0-5935 GCA_038240245.1 Polyangiales bacterium | reverse complement strand
TGGAGTGGGAATCTCGACCTGACAAATCTGCGGGCTCGTCGACGGCCTGCCATCGCCAGCCAGAGTCACGGAAAAAGCACACACCACGTCGCCAGCGGTCGAGGGAGCGCACCCCCGATCGCACGATTCACCAGGCTTTGCCGTCCCGGTAAGCGCTTGATGACACGACGAGGGCGGGCTCCAGCTTAGCGGGCAGCTCGTCTCGAGAATTCGATACCCGGCAATGCATTGCTCCGCGGCATCAGCGCGAAAAAAGGCGCCACTGGCAATTTCGGGATCGACATCGTCATGGAGCTGCTGACGTGCACGAGCCATGCAGTCGCTGGCCGCGGTATGCCCTTCGACGGGACAGCATCGAGCGGCGGTCGCACAGAGCTGATCGGCGAGCTGATCGACGAATTGGTTCGCCTCGCCTGCCCCCAGTGTCCCCCCATCTTGGCTCGTGGCCGGGTTGCCGGCGTACCCGCCGCCACATCCTTCCGAGGCGACGAGTGCCACGCAAACAAGCTTCGTCCTCAAGCCTCCCATGAGACCCCCGGTGTTCCGTCGAGGCGACCCGCGGTGAGCGCCGGGGCCACGCAAAGCGCGTCAGTGCATCTCGCAGTAGCCATAGCTGCAGACGGGGGCCGTCGACGGGCACTCTGTCTTGTTCGCGCACGGGGTGCACCCGGTGGCGCCGTTGGCCACCTTCTCGTAGTAGCAGCCGCACGATTGCGGCGGTGCAAACGACGCCAGCGGACCGATTTCCTCGGTCCGTAGCACGTGCATCGCGCACTGCGGGACAACGTGACGCTGCGCCTCGAGGGCGATGAGATCGAGTCCGAGGGGCGGAGCCTTGGTTCCCGTCATGAACCCGATGATATCGGCGGACCTGGGATTTTTGGGATAGCCGGCGTTGTTCAGGATTGTAAGAAGATGTAAGGGCCCCCAGATCGCGTAGTGGCCGTCGCGGACATTTTGCTTCTCGTTCGAGCTTTCGTCCTTGTCGGGGTAGTAGCCGCAGGTCTGATCGAAGTGCTGGTAGGCGAGGATCGAAAGGATCGCGCGGTTCTCTTGCGCGACGTCCGTCGAGAGAATCCCGATCGCTCCTTCGGCAGGAGCTGCCGTCGACACCTTCGTTTTCATGTCCCCGCTTCCGTTGGTGTGCGTTCCCAGAAAGAGCGCGGCATCCATCCCAATCGCCGTCGCCACCATGCGCTGCGTACCCGACAGCTCGTCGCGCTGGAAGATGAGCGACTCGTTGGTCCACGGGGCGGCCCCAGAATTGGCTCCGAAGCCATACACGTAGTAAGCGGCCTCGGCGCTGATCGACTGCTGGGTGGAGCTCTTGGGGACGACGAACGTCATGGTCTGTACCGGTCCCAGAAAATCCCCCACGTTGCTGGGCAAACCTCCCGGCAATTTCACACACGACTGGGCGAACACATCGGACACGCCGATGTCGGCCACGACAGGCAGCGACGAGATGCATGCTTGCTCGGCGCCGACGTTGTCCCAATAGGCGTAGGGGCCGGCGACCGGGGTACCTCCCAAAATGGCCGATACACCGGTGCACGATCCCTGGCCGGAGTACACGAGCGTGACCGGCGGCGACTCGGTGACGAGAATCTTGGCTATCTCTGCCAAAAACGGCTTCACCGCGGACGACCCTGCGATGTAAATCGGATTGGTCAGATCGACAGCACAATCGATGGCCATCAGGTGCCATCCTTTCCGGCGTCGTCCGCCGTGCCTTCGGTTCGCGACGCATCCTCGGCATCGACGATGCTCACGTCGGCCTCTTCCTTCGTGGCGTCGAACCTCGCCGCGTCGCTGTTGGCCGCATCGCTGTTGGCCGCATCGCTCTTGCCGCCGTCGATCGTCCCCGCGTCGCGAGGTCGCAATGGCGTGAGTCCTCCGTCGGGAGGCAAGTGCGCGAGGCGTACCTTGTTGTTGAATGGCTTGCAAGCCGCGTTGGTGCACGCATTCTCGAAGGTCGCCGCGCTGCAAGCGTCGGCCGATGCAGTGCCCCCGGCATCGTCTTGCGCGTTTGCATCGAGCCCCGACGCCTGCAGCGATGGATCCGACTTGCACAGGCGAACGCGCAGATCGCATACCGTCCCCGAGAAGCGCGCGCAGTCGAAATCCGAAGCGCACTGGTCAGCGCCGTTGTCGACGAGCAGCGAGCACGACAGGGTATTGAGCAACAAGCCAACCACGAGTGCGCGACAGAGCATGGCTCAGAAGGCGCCCGAAATGGAGAACGACCCAGGACCCGGTAGCAGGCGTACGGAATCTCGATCGTCGCCCTTGCGACCTCCAGCGACCGTCAAGTAGAGCGATATTCCACCCGCAATCACCGCGGCGCCGGTGCACAGATCGCTCGCCAGAGCCAAACCGTTTACCTGACGCTGGCGCTGGTCGAGCTCGGCGCGATCGGCTCCGAGCCGGCCGCGATCCTGGCGCAGCTTCTGTGATGTGGAGAGGGCCAGCCCTCCGGTCACGCCGGCCGAAGCGGCGAGCAGCGCCGTCACCGACCACCCCGCCCAGGGGACCGATCGCTGCTGGCGCGATGGCTTCGATGTCGTCTCGATGGGAGCAACGGGTGCCGGCATGCTCGACGCAGCCGACGCGGCCGACACTTCTCGCAGCGAGATCTCGACCGCCGATCGATCTCCACCACCGAGGTCGAGGTTTCGCGTTTCGCTGACATAACCCGGATGGCTGACGCTGACCTTGCGCCGTCCGGCGCTGACGAGCACCGGGGCGGTGAGCGGCGCCGTCCCTACGGCCACATCGTCGACCGCAATCTGCGCGCCTTCCACGTTGACGGTGAGGTCGATCGTGGCCACGCGAGCGTGGAGCTTCTCGATGTCTTTCTCGACCAGGGTCTTGCGGGCCTCGGGAATCTGCTCGCCGCCTTCGGTCAGATAGCGCGTGAACGCCGACAAAGCTGCCGGGTAGTTCTGCAGCTCGAACTCGATTTGGCCTAGATTGTAGAGAACCTTGTAGCTGGGGGCGATCTCGTAGGCTCGACGAAACTCCGTGCGCGCCGCGTCGAGGTTTCCTTCTTGATAGAGCTCGATCGCTCGCCGAAAGCGCGTCTGTGCCTCGATGACCGCCGGGGACGTCGCCACCGGGGCCGGCGCCGACACCGGAGCGGACGGTAGGGGCGCCTTGTGCGGCCTTGCACCAGCGGTGGATACAACCAGGAGAGCGGCGACCACGAAACGGGTAGGGCGCATCATTTTGCCCAGGGATCCTCGGCATCGAGGGATCTCTTTCGCCTGGGCTCACGATGGATCTCCTCGGCGACGTCCATTGTTTCGGATTTCTTCGCCGGCGGCCGGGCGTACATGGGAGGCGGGCCTCGAAACACCATGGCCGGCGCCGCACCGGGCACCGGTGGAGGCGTTGGTGCGGGCGTGGCGCTCAGCAAGGCGATCGGTTTCGTCGGCTGCGCCGCCAGCGGTAAGGGTTCTTGGGCGGTCACACTCGCGACGGGCGATGCGCTGGATTTGACATGTGCCGCCGATTGCCTTTGGTCCAGCGCATACACACCGACGAGAAGCACCACCGCGGCCACCACCGCCAGCAGCAGCGTCACGCGCATCCCCGGCGACACCGGGGGGGGGCCAGCGGTCGGGCGCGTGCTCGGCGAAGAGAAGGAGATCACGGTGGGGCTGGTCCGTACGCTGTTCGGTGTCGCCTCGCTGGATCTCGTGAGCATGGGATCGCGAAGTCGAATCGAGCCCCTCACCGGTGTCGACAACGGCACGCTCTCCGGTCGTAGGTTGGGCAAGTCGATCGGCCATTCGCCGGCTTCGAGTCGACGCACCTCTTCTGCGATGCGCTGGTGAAACTTCCGCCGCTCTTCAACGAAGAGCTGGTACAAATATCCGCTCACTGCCGTCCTCGAAGCCGTCTGGCCGGACGGAAGCTCGTCGATGGCGCTCATCATCTCCGCTGCCGAATCGAACCGGTCGGCCGGTCTCGGTGCCAGGGCCCGCTCGACGATGGCGAAAACTTCCGGGCTCATGTGCGGCGCACCCGACCGCGTTGGAAGCTCCCCCGAAACGAGCCGCTGGTAGATGGCGAGCTCTTCGAGACCGTGCCAAAAGCGGCTGCCCGTCGCCGCTTCCCAAAGCATCACGCCGACGGAGAAGATGTCGCTCCGGCGATCCACGTGATCGCCGCGCACGTTCTCCGGAGCGATGTACGACAGCTTGCCCTTCACCACCCCAACTCTCGTCTCGACCTGCCGGGCGTGCGCCTTGGCGATTCCAAAGTCGACGACCTTCACCTGTCCGTCGTAGGTGATGAAGACGTTTTGCGGCGTGACGTCGCGGTGAACGACACCGAGCGGTACACCGTCTTGATCGGCCAGCGCGTGCACGTAGTGCAGACCCGAAAGAACGTCACGCAGAATGCGCAGATGCGCGGCGATCGGAATCTCTACGCCGGTCTTGCGCGCTTGCCGGCGGATGCGCGAGAGCGGCTGCCCATCGAGAAATTCCATGACGATGAAGTAGGCGTCTCCGTCCCTGCCGACGTCGAGCGTTTTGACGACGTTGGGATGGTGAAGCTTCTCGGCCAATCGGGCCTCATCGAGGAACATGGCGCGAAAGTCGTGCTCTTCCAGAACATCGCTTCGCAGTCGCTTGATGACGACGCGGTCACATTGCCCGCCCACCGGCGGCGCCAACGCCAGGTACACGTCGGCCATGCCGCCCCGCCCAATTTCCGCAACGAGGTGATAGTCTCCAAGCGCGTGTGCGCCCAGCAGCGGAACGTCGAGCACGGGAAAGCCGTCCATCAGGAGCGGCGACAGCGTACACAGGCGTTTTCGGTCTCCCGCAGCAACTACGTGACGAATTGGGAAACAAACGCGATTCTACTTGGGGCACATCGGCGGTCGTTCGCCCACGAGATGCTACAACGAGCCCCCTAGGAGGCTTTCATGCTCGAGGAACAGAAGGTCATCGGATTTCTGGCGACGCGCAACGGAGTACAAGCCCGCGAATTTTATGAGATGACGATTTTGCACTCGCGCTCGAAGCCAATGGGACGATGCTGCGGGTTCAGAAGGTCGCGCATTTCACGCCCCATGCGTTTACTGCTCTTGGTTGGGACGTGTCCGACATCGCCGACGCGGTGGACACGCTTCAAGCACGAGGCGTGCCGTTCGAGCGGTTCGCCGGTATGAGCCACGATGAGCGCGGCATCTGGCATGCACCGAGCGGGGCCCAAGTGGCCTGGTTCAAGGACCCCGACGGCAACGTGCTCTCCCTCACGCAATTCTGAAACGATTGCTGCGCGCTGGGGCTGGAAGGCCAGTGCCTCGTCTGCGTGACAAATGCGTGAAGTTGTCGTCCCGCCTTGCCAAAGCCGGCACGAGGTGACACATCGGCCATCGAGCCTTGTGGGTGAACCATGACCGAAACCCAGAACGCGACGGTGAATCTCGAAGACCCAAGCCTCTACATCAACCGCGAGCTTTCATGGTTGGCGTTCAATGAGCGCGTCCTCGATCAAGCGGCCGATATCTGCTGGCCGCTGCTCGAGCGGGTGAAGTTCCTGGCGATTTTCGCTGCGAACCTCGATGAGTTTTTCATGATCCGCGTTTCGGGGCTCCACGAGCAGCTCGAGTCGGAGATCACCGAACGAACCGCCGACGGGCTCTCGGCAGAGGAGCAGCTCGGCCAGATTGGCCAGGTAGTCCGTCGCCACTTGGAGGCGGCGTCGAGTCTCTGGACTTCGGTGCTGATGCCCGAGCTCGCCCGCCGCGGCATTCACCTTCACAGCTGGAGCTCGCTCTCTGATGACGCCCGCGAAATGGCGCGCGCTCACTTCCGAACTTCGGTGTTTCCGGTATTGACTCCCCTCGCCGTGGATCCCGTCCACCCTTTTCCTTTCCTTTCCAATCTCTCGCTCTCACTCGCCGTCGAGGCAATCG
>JBBSDY010000271.1:0-5940 GCA_038240245.1 Polyangiales bacterium | reverse complement strand
CCGAGGTCTACGGCGGGACGGTGCACGCCGTGGTCGATGCCTTCGACGCCGACGATCGCTTCGACAACGATCTGACCTCGAAGCTCACGGTGCAAGGGCCGGAGCCGGGCGGCGCGTCGCGCGTCGTGCCTCTTCGTCAGACCGCGCCAGGGCGCTACGAAGCGTCGTTTCCTCTCGATCGTTACGGTTCGTTCGTTCTGCGCGCCGAGCACAGCCGCCCCACCGCCGACGGGCACTCGGCGCCGGTCGCCGTCAGCTATGGCCACGTCTCCAACCCCTATCCGCCCGAATACGCGAGCTTCGAGCCCAACGTCGCCCTGCTCGACCGGGTGGCGCAGGCGACGGGCGGGTCACGGGACCCGGATGCAGCCGCCGCATTCGACCCGGCCGGCGCGAGCGTCACTTTTCACGAGGATCTGTGGCCACGCTTCGTGGGAGGTGCCATCTTTCTGCTCGTTCTCGACCTGTTGGTGCGCCGGGTTCGGCTCTTCGACCGCAAATTCCTGCCCAAAGCCCGAGTTGCTTGAGATTCCCTGGCCCGAAAGCGTTTCGTGTCGTAGAAGCGATGCTCTAGATGCCCCTTTCGTACGACGACCTCTTCATTCCGTTCCAGCAGTCCATGAAGCCTCGCAGCGAGTGGCGCATCGGGGCTGAGGCCGAGAAGTTCGGCGTCTACGAAGCAACGCTGGGCGCCGTCCCCTACGAGGGCGACAAGGGCATCGTTGGCGTGCTCGCGGCCCTCGAGAGTCGCTTCGGCTACAAGGCCGTCCGCGAGAGCGAGGGTGGCCCCCTCATCGCGCTCGAGCGCAACAATGCCTCGGTGACCCTCGAGCCGGGCGGCCAGCTCGAGCTCTCGGGCGCTCCGCTCGGTGACGTGCACGCCATCTTCGCCGAGACCAAGGCCCACCACGCCGAGCTCCACGACATCTGCGAGCCGCTCGGCATTGCCTGGCTCGGCCTCGGGTTTCACCCCTTCGCCCGGCAAGAAGATTTGTCGTGGGTGCCCAAGCTTCGCTACGCGGTCATGCGCGAATACCTTCCCAAGCGGGGCGACCGCGCTCTCGACATGATGCGTCGCACGGCGACGGTGCAAGCCAACTTCGACTACGCGTCGGAAGACGACGCCATGCGCAAGCTTCGCGTCGCGCTTCGTCTGTCGCCCATCGTGACGGCGATGCTCGCCAACTCGCCCTTTCGCGAGGGTCGCATCACCGGCGACAAGAGCGAGCGCACCAAGGTATGGCTCGCCGTCGATCCCGATCGTCAGGGGCTCTTGCCCACGGTGTGGAATCCGAAGAGCCGCATCCGCGACTATGTCGAGTGGGCCCTTGCTGCGCCGATGTTTCTCTTCAAGCGCGAAGGCAAGGTCGTTCGCAACACCGGGCAAACATTCCGCGCCTTCATGAGCGACGGGTTCGAGGGGCACGCGCCGGACGTACACGACTGGGAGATGCACCTCAACACGCTCTTTCCCGAGGTGCGTCTCAAGCACACGCTCGAGGTGCGCGGCGGCGACTCGCTTCCACTCGAGCTCTTTGCCGCGTTGCCCGCGCTGTGGACGGGCATTCTGTACGACGACGACGCTCTCGCCGCGGCCGAGGCTTTGTCGGCAAGCTACACCTACGACGAGATGCAGGCGTTGCGCCCCGAGATCGCCAAGCTCGGTCTCGCGGCCACCTTTCGCAAGAGACCGCTCGCCGACGCGGCAGTGCGCGTGCTCGAGATCGCCCGGGGTGGCCTTGCTCGTCGCAAACGCCTTTCGAGCGACGGTCACGACGAGACGGTGCACCTCGGCCACTTATCGAAGCTCGTCGAGCACGGCAGGTGTCCCGCTGACGATCTGGTCGACAGGCTCCCCGACGATCGCCAGGGTCTCGGCGCCGAGATCATCCGGCGCACCAAGCTCTGAAGAGGTCTCGGCGCGACGCGCGAGCTTTCCGAGAAGTGTGCCATCTGGGGGCCGCCACCTGACATGGCTGTCATGGCACAGTGGTGATCCAGCGTTTTTCACGCTGTTTTGCGTATCCGCGGCGTTGGCCCGGGCGTTGCACGGTGTGCCTCGTCCAGGCGCGTGGCTCTTCTGCCGCGGCTCGCTCCAGGTGCACCATGCGAACTTTCAGTCATTGGCGCTCGGTTTCGGTCGGTCTTCTTTTGGCTGGCGTGGTCGACTGCGGCGCCGTTTCCGACTCGTCCGCGCCCGAGTCCACGAACGCCGGCCCCGGTTTTGGCTCGTCAGGTACCGGCGGCAGCGCATCGAGCGCAACCCCTACTGTCGGCCTTACCACCGGCGCAGGCGGCGGAGGCGTCGTTGCGCCGCCCGAGATGGAAGTCGAAAAAGCGTTCGAGGCACCCGTGGCCACCGGTCACTTCGTTTGGTCCGCCAATCCCAAGACGGGTCGCGTTGCGCTCATCAACTCCGAGACGTTTCAGGTCAAGACGGTCGTCGCGGGAGAGGGGCCCACGTACATCGCGGCCATTCCCGATCCGACCCTCAAGGGGGATCGCGCCATCGTCATCAACGTGTTCTCGGGCGATGCCACGTACCTATCCCAGGGGGCGGGCACCGACGGCGCGCTCGAACAAAAAACATTTCCGCTCAGCAAGAGCTCCAATGCAAACGCGTGGGCGATCTCGCCCGATGGTCACTACGCCGTCGCGTGGACCGACGTCTCGCGCATCGCGCAGCCCGACAACTTCGATGGCTTTCATGCGGTCTACATCATCGATCTCCAGGGGACCGGCGGCGTGGTGCGGCAGACCGTGGGGTTTCGGCCGAGCAGCATCGCGTTCGCAGCCACGCCGCCGCGCGCGTTCGCGGTTACCGACGACGGGATCAACGTGATCGATCTGGCCATGCCGAGCACCCAGGTCAAGCTCATCAAGTACCCCGCTCCCCCGGCCGGCACGACAACCACGCCCGAGCCAGTCGAGGCGGGCCCCGACGCGGCGGTGGCTGCCGCCGATGGCGGCCAGGCGGCTGCGGACGTGCAACCCACCCCCGTTCCGAGCGGACCCGGGAAGGCCGACGTCTCGATCACGCCCGACGGCGCGTACGCGGTCATCAGGCGCGAGAACAGCCCGATCGTCAACGTCATCGATCTGGCCAGTCCCGACAAACCCTGGTCGTGGCCGCTATCCGGGGCGATCACCGATCTCGATCTCGCGGACACCGGTAGTAAGGCCGTCGCCGTCGTTCGTAGCTCGAGCAGCGTGGCGGTACTGCCCGTTCCCGGCTCGGCCCAGACGGTGCCCGCCGAGATCCACATCGAGGGCGAGACCATCGGCTCGGTGGTCATCGCCCCCCTGGGCAAAACGGCGCTTCTGTTCACCAACGCCCTGCCTGTGAATCGGCTCACGGTCTTGCACCTCGACGACAGCACGTTCAACGTCGTCGATCTGCACGCGCCGGTGCTGTCGGTCTTTCCCTCGCCGACTGCCGAGCATGCGATCGTCATTCACAACTCGCTCAAGGGCCAGCTCTCCACGAAGCCGGGAGCCTTCAGCATCGTTCCCCTCTCGGGCGCTGCCTCGCCGGTCATTCAGACGACCGACGCGCCGCCCATGTCGGTCTCCATCTCGCCGAAGGGGGATCGCGCGATCATCCCCGCACGCGATAGCGCCCAGCACATCTACCTCACGTACCTCGCCCACCTGTCGTCGGGCGTCGTCGATCGCATCGAGCTCGCCAGCCCGCCCACCGCGGCTGGCTTCGTTGGCGAGGGCGGACAGGCATTCATCGCCCAGGACCACCCCGAAGGAAGGGTCTCCTTCATCGATCCCGCCACCGGGAGGGTACGCACCATCACCGGTTTCGAGCTCGGAGCCAGCGTCATCGAATGGTCACGCAGCGACGGAGGCAGCCAATGATGCGACATCGAATTTCTTCGCTGCCGGCCGCGTTTCTGGCGCTCGGCTCGCTGCTCGGCGCTGCGTGCGGGGGCCGCGCAGCCGGGTGGGACACGCCGGTCAGCTCGTCGGTCACCGTCGGCGCGCTGCGCAATGCGGCGGTGCTCATCGATGACAACTTGAACCGGGCGCTGGTGGTGCGCGCATCCGCCGATCAGACCCTCACCACCACCGCGGTTCCGATGGGAAAGCGCATCGCCACGACCACGACCTCGCCCGATCGAAAGCGGGTCTTCGTGCTCTCGCAAGGCGACGAGGTCCGGCTCGGGCCCAACGACGAGGGTCCGGCGCTCACGGTGATCGACGTCGCTCATCCCGAAACCCCCAAACGCTACCCCTTGCCGGATCCGCTCACCTCGCTCGCCATCGACCCGACCGGCGATCTTGCCATCGTGTACGCGGGCGACACGCCGCAGAGCGGCTTTCTCACCAACCCCAATGAGCTCTCGTTCATCGATCTCAAGACCGACCCCGCCCCGGGGATCAATCCTCTGCCGCGCACGCTGCCCAGCAAGGAAGGAGGTGCCCCCAAGCGGCTGACCTTCTCTCCGGTGATGCATTTTCCCGGGGGTGACCGCCGGCTCCTCATCGTGGAGACCGATCGCGATCTGCTCCTGCTCGACATCGATCATCCGGATCGCGCCAACATCACGCTGCCCGTTTCCGATCCGCACACCGACACGCGCGCTCTTTCACCTGCCGGCATCGCCATCGACCCGGGCGATGCGAGTGCGGCCTCGCCGCGAAATCCGGTGATCGCCGTTCGGACCTCAACTGATGACAACGTGCTCGTTTACACCCTGAAGCCCACCGCCGACGCCACACCGGGGGGCAACGACTTCATCCCCCATCCCAACTTCGCTCCCACCGGCGGCGTGCCCAGCGACATCGCCTTCGTTCGAACGAAGCAAGGCGTCCTCTTGGCCGTCATCGTGCCGGCGCCCACGCCCCGGGGTCTGCTCGTCAATGTCGACGACAACCAGACACTCAGCGCGACGTTCAGCCAGCCGTACCAAAACCTCTCGCTGGTGACCAACCTCGTATCCGACGCTTCGCCCGACGGTGATCAGGTGCTGCTCTGGGCAGGGGGCGGGGCCAGCTCGGTGGCACTGTGGGATCTGGGCGCCGTGCCGAGCGCGGCCCAGGCCGACATCGACACCGTGAAGAGCATCGAGACGCTGAACCTCAACGGCTCGGTGCAATCGGTGACCGATGTGCTCGATCCCGCGTTTCAAAGTCTGAAAGTACTTCAGACATCCGGTCAGTCGCTGTACGTGCTCGACCTGAAAGCGCACCAGGCGTCTCCGCTCAACGCTTCGAGCACCGTCAGTCTCCGGCTGGGTCTCGAGGGCGACCGCGCCTGGGCCTTCCAGGGCTCGCAGACCAACCTCGCCAAGGTAAGCCTCGGTCCCGCTCACGTGCAAACGGTCGTCATCGATCGCGCCATCGATGACGTGCTCGAAATCGAACGGAGCGACGATCCCTCGGGCGCTGCCCGAGCGCTGCTCGTTTTGCACGGCATGGCTGCCACCAATGTCTCCAAGGGGAGCAACGCCGCGCGTGGCAGCAGCCAGGGGATCACCGTCTACGATGCACTGTCGCCCGACGCTTCTACCAGCCGCCGCTACTCGTCAGTGATGCTCGAAAGGCTCGCGCCATGAAAACATCGCCCCGCTTACTTCTGTCGGCTGCCTTCGCCCTGGCCCAGGTGACGCTGTTCGCATCGGCGGCTTCTGCCGAGCCGAGCTTCGGAAGTCGTGAGACCTTCTGGCAAGCCGACGTCGGGATTCGTTCGATGTACATCACCAACCCCGGCTACGACACCGTCTCCACCGATAACTCGCTCTTGCAGTTCTCGCTCGGGGCCTCACGCACCATCTGGGATCACGACCAGCTCTCGTTCGCACCCGGCGTCGTGTGGGACTACGGCCAGAGCAGCGCCGCGGCGCGCGGGCAGCCGACGTCGCTCGAGGCGCATCGCGTTGCCCTGACGCTCGAGGGCCGCTACCACTTTCTTCCCTGGATGTACGGCCT